>NZ_JBTYMC010000538.1:0-2473 GCF_054880855.1 Streptomyces sp. S6
GGCGAGCCCCGCGCGGCTCCAGGCGAGCAGTCCGGGGGCGCCGTCGGTGTCGTACCAGCCGACCGCGCGGTGCGCGCGGTGGTCGACGACGGCGTGCACGGTGGTGTTCCCGGCGGGGGCGTCGATCCGCAGGTCCATCGTCGCGGTGCCGGTCTGGTAGGTCCGGAAGCGGGCCAGGGCCAGCCGCTGCGCCTCGTCCGCGGTGAGGGGTCTCGCCGTGTCGGCGGGGGCGGCGCAGGACGTCAGGAGGGCGGCCAGGGCGAGCGCGGCGGCCGGCACGAGACGGGAAAGTCGTTTTGTCCGCATGGCAGGTCTCTATACGGCGTCGGCGGGCGCGTCGGACGTCAGCCGCGCGGGCCGGTCACCCGGCCGGGCCCGGTGGATGTGCCGGACATCACAGGGAGTGCGGTTGTGCGCGAGGCGCTGAGCGCTTCCGGCGACGGACGCGCACCTCATACGGGTGAACCGCGGACCCTCGCGGTGCCGTGCGTGAACTGCCCGGGGGACGGCACCGGTTGACGGCGTCCCCGCTCGTCCGGAATCGTCCGCCGGTGGGTGTGGGACGGCGGGCCGGGGCCGTACGCTTGGTGTGTGGCGGGGCGATCCGTGTCCCGCCGCGCAGACCGTGACCGAGTCGCTGACCGCCCTGTATCGCGGACGGTGAACACCCGGGAGTCGCTCTCGGGGCCCCGCCTTGGTTACGATCTGCCACAAGTTCACCGGAGTGGGTGTTTCGAGGCTGTTGGGGGTCGGGATGGTTGCCGGTCGTGTGGTGCGCTTCGACAGCGCGCGGGGTTATGGATTCATTTCTCCCGACGACGGTGGGGAAGATGTCTTCCTGCACGTCAACGACATGTTGATGCCTGAATCGCAGATCCGCCGCGGCGTTGCCGTGGAGTTCGAGATCGAGGACGGCGAACGCGGTCCGAAGGCGTCCGACGTGCGGCTCGCACGCGGCGCCGACGGCAAGCCGCTGACGCCGGACGACGACGTCCTGTGCGACGTCCTGAACACCGAGGAGTTCACCCGTGAGGTGACGGAGGCGCTGCTGTCGTCGGCGCCTTCGCTCACGGGCGAGCAGATCCTCCAGGTGCGTCAGGGCCTGGCGCAGTTCGCCAAGCACCACGGCTGGGTCGAGGGCTGATCCGGTCGTCGAAGGGGCGGACGAGCACATCGTCCGCCCCTTCGGCATGTCACCTGCCGACCGTCAGCGGGGCGGGCCGGTAGGGGAGGTAGGCGGCGCCGTCGAGGCCGAGTGCGAGGGCCGAGGTCTGGAGGGCGGCGGCGGTCGCCGAGGCGCCCCAGGCGCCGGTGTCGACGCGGTGTTCCAGCGCGTGCAGGGCGGCCACGGTCTCGGCGGTCGTGAAGGCGCAGTGCCCCTGCCGTTCCACGTACGCCTGGCGCAGCAACGGGCCGTCGCCCGCCGCGCGCACACGCGCGCCGAAGCGGCTCTCCTGTTCGACGGGGACGAGGCCGTCGGCGGTCGTGTGCACGTTCAGCAGGGGGACGGCGAGTGCCTGGCCTGCGGACGAGGTGCGTTCGGCGGTGCGGACGGCGGCCGGGTCGGCGGTGACGGCGGCGCCCGCGGTGAGGCGGGCGAGGTCGGCGCGCAGGTCGAGTCCGGCACCCCGGTAGAGGGCGCGGACCTGGGGCGCGTGGACGGAGCCGGCGAGCAGGCGTTCGTAGGAGACGCCCTTGTTCCAGGAGTTGTTGCCGCCGACGGACTGCTCGATCGCGTACCGGCCGCCTCCGATGAACGACAGGAGGCCCGCCGCGAGCCAGGCGTACTGCTGCTCCTGCTGGGCGGCCCAGTCGCCGGGGGCGGGCCGGTTCTGTCCCGGCGCCCACGCGGGGAGGTTGAGGAAGGCGGCGGCGAGGGCGATCCGGGCGCGGCCCTGAGGGGTCGTCTGGGCGGCGGTGACGGCCTCGGTGAGGCGCTGCGCGGTGGCGGCGGCCTCGGCGGCGGAGGTGAAGCGGACGAGTTTGACGTCCTCGCCGGGCAGCAGGAGGCGGGCGATCGTGTACGTGGCGTCGAGCTGGTAGTTGGAGAGGTCGGTGGCGCCGGCGACGAGCCCGCACAGGCCGAGCGCGCCGTCGATGCGTCCGGCGCCGTCGCGGGCCAGTTGCGCGTTGACGAGGCCGCCCATGGACTGTCCGACGGAGAGGACGCGCGCGGGGGTGCCGATTTCGGCGGTGACGGCGTCGATGGTGGCGAACTGGTCGCGTTCGGCGCTCTCCAGGGCCCACAGCGAGCCGTTCGGGTCGTAGGAGGAGCCGGCGAGGGCGTAGCCGCGCGCGAGGAGGTCGAGGCGGACGGCCTCGGAGGGGGCGTTGCTCGCGACGGTGGGGCCGAAGCCGTGGCTGAAGATCAGCAGGGTGCCGTTCCAGGCGGCGGGGACGTCGGCGATCCAGGTGGCGCCGTCGGCGAGGGTGCCGGTGAGGCGGGCGGGCGCCCGGGGGTCCGCGTGGGCGG
>NZ_JBTYMC010000539.1:0-2440 GCF_054880855.1 Streptomyces sp. S6
AGCGAGGCTGGGCGGCGGAGGTCGCCGCCGGCCGCGACGCGGGGCTGGCCGTCTCGCTGCGGCTGGAGCTGGACCACGCGGACTCCTTCCGGGCCGTGGTCCAACTGCGCAGCCTGGCCGATCCCACGGTGCTCGCCGACGCCGCGGACCTGTGGTCCGGCCACGCCACCGCCCCCGAACTGTTCGGTCCTCGGGCCCAGGTGGACACGCTGCTGACGCTGCGCCGGGCCGCCCGCGCCTGGCCTCCGGCCGGACGGCTGCTGGACTCCGCCGCCCCGGCCCGCCTGGAGTTGTCCGACGAGGAGGCCCAGGCGCTGCTGGGCGACGCGGCGGAGAGCCTTGCCGCCGCCGGGGTCGCCGTGCACTGGCCCAAGGAGCTGGTGCGCGAGCTGACGGCCTCCGGTGTCCTGGAACCCGTACACCGCAAGGGAACGCAGTCCGCGGCCGAGTCGTTCCTGTCCTCCGGTGGCCTGCTGGACTTCCGCTGGCGAGTCGCCCTCGGAGACCGGGAACTCACCGAGGAAGAGCTGGAACGGCTGGTCCAGGCACACCGGCCGATCGTTCGGCTGCGCGACCAGTGGGTGGTCGTGGACCCGGAACTGGTCCGCCGGCTGCGACGGACCAGGCAGTCCAAGGCGGCCCCGCTCACCGCGATCGACGCCCTGGGCGCCGCGCTGACCGGCAGTGTCGAGGTGGACGGCACGCCGGTGGCGGTCACCGCCACCGGCGTACTGGAGGAACTGCGCTCCCGGATCGCCGACCCCGAGGCCCGCGCCGCGCGCGAGCCCCAGGGGCCGCCGAAAGCCCTGGCCGCAACCCTGCGCGACTATCAGCTGCGTGGCCTGAACTGGCTGCACCGGATGACCTCGCTGGGCCTGGGCGGCTGCCTCGCCGACGACATGGGCCTGGGCAAGACCGTGACCCTGATCGCTCTCCACCTGCGCCGCCAGGAGCGGAAGACCACCGCCGGCCCGACCCTGGTGGTCTGCCCCGCCTCGCTGCTCGGCAACTGGGAGCGTGAGATCCGGCGCTTCGCACCGGCCACCCCCGTGCGCCGCTTCCACGGTCCCGGCCGCGACCTGGCCGGCCTCGACGACGGTGCGGACGGCGGCTTCGTCCTGACCACCTACGGGACCATGCGCCGCGACACCGAACGCCTCACCGGACAGCCCTGGGGCCTGCTCGTCGCCGACGAGGCCCAGCACGTCAAGAACCCGCACGCGCTCACCGCCCAGGCCCTGCGCCGGATCCCCTCCCGGGGACGGGTCGCGCTGACCGGCACCCCGGTCGAGAACAACCTGTCCGAACTGTGGTCACTGCTCGACTGGACCACCCCCGGCCTGCTCGGCACGCTCACCTCCTTCCGTGACCGCTACGCCACGGCTGTCGAGGGCGACCGCGACGAACAGGCCGCCCAGCGGCTGGCCGCGCTGGTCCGCCCTTTCCTGCTGCGTCGGCGCAAGTCCGATCCGGGCATCGCGCCCGAACTGCCGCCCAAGACCGAGACCGACCAGCCGGTCTCCCTGACGACGGAGCAGGTGTCGCTGTACGAGGCGCTGGTGCGCGAGCTCATGGCCGAGATCGAGGAGAAACAGGGCATCGCCCGGCGTGGCTTGGTGATGAAGCTGCTCACCGGCCTGAAGCAGGTCTGCAATCACCCCGCGCAGTTCCTGAAGGAGCCCGCGGGTGCCAGGCTCCCGGGCCGTTCGGGAAAACTGGAACTCCTGGACGAACTCCTCGACACCATCCTGGCCGAGGACGGATCGGCCCTGGTCTTCACCCAGTACGTGGCCATGGGCGCGCTGATCGAACGCCATCTGGCCGACCGAGGCGTGGACGCCCTGTTCCTGCACGGAGGCACCACGGTCAAACGCCGCGAGGAGATGGTCGACGCCTTCCAGGCCGGCGAGAAGAAGGTGTTCCTGCTGTCCCTCAAGGCCGCCGGTACCGGCCTGAACCTGACCCGGGCCGGACACGTCGTCCACTACGACCGCTGGTGGAACCCGGCCGTGGAGGACCAGGCCACCGACCGCGCCTACCGGATCGGACAGACCCAGCCGGTCCAGGTGCACAAGCTGATCGCCGAGGGCACCGTGGAGGACCGGGTCGCCGAGATGCTCCGGCAGAAGCGGGAACTGGCCGACTCGGTGCTCGGCTCGGGCGAGGCGGCCTTCAGCGAGCTGAGCGACAGCGAACTGGCCGAACTGGTCACGCTGCGAAGGACGGGACGATGAGCAGACGCATCCCGGCCCGGAAGGAAGCCGCGCGCACCTTCGACGCACTCCCGCCGGCCAAGGGCAGCCGCGCGCCCTTCGCCGACTCCTGGTGGGGCCGCGCGTGGCTGCGCTCCCTGGAGGAGTCCTCCCTGGACTCCGGCCGCCTCTCGCGCGGCCGGACCTACGCGCGCGGCGGCGCCGTCGGGCCGGTCACCGTCGCCCCC
>NZ_JBTYMC010000540.1:0-2426 GCF_054880855.1 Streptomyces sp. S6
CCGCCTCTGGCGCTCGCGTCGACCGACCCCGCCGCGTACGTGCGCGCGCTGGCGGCGGGCGGGGAGGCGGCCGAACTCACCGCGCGGGGTGGGCTGGGCGACTTCGGGTGGCTGGTGCAGTCGGTCGGGATTCCGAACCCACTCCCCCTGTAGAGGGTCGGTTCGTTTTCCCAACCGGCCCGCTATTTGTCGATGTCTCCGACCACGAAGAACATCGACCCCAAAATCGCCACCATGTCCGCGACCAACGTCCCCGGCAGCAGTTCGGCGAGCGCCTGGATGTTGTTGTACGACGCGGAGCGCAGTTTGAGCCGGTACGGGGTCTTCTCGCCCTTGCTGACGAGGTAGTAGCCGTTGATGCCGAGGGGGTTCTCGGTCCACGCGTACGTGTGGCCCTCGGGGGCCTTGAGGACCTTCGGGAGGCGCTGGTTGATCGGGCCCGGCGGGAGGTCGGCGAGCCGGTCGAGGCAGGCGTCGGCGAGGGCGAGGGCGTTGTGGGTCTGTTCGAGGAGGGACTCGAAGCGGGCGAGGCAGTCGCCCTCCTGCCGGGTGACCACCTTCAGGACGTCCTGGAGTTCCCCGTACGCCAGATACGGCTCGTCCCGGCGCAGGTCGAGACCGACGCCCGACGCGCGCGCGATGGGCCCGCTGACGCCGTACGCGTGGACGGCTTCGGCCGACAGGACGCCGACTCCCCGGGTGCGGCCCCGGAAGATCTCGTTGCCGAGGACCAGGTCGTCGAAGACGTCCATCCGGGAGCGCACCGCGGCGACCGCCGCACGCGCGCGGGAGGTCCAGCCGGCGGGGAGGTCCTCCTTGAGGCCGCCGACCCGGTTGAACATGTAGTGCATGCGCCCGCCGGAGACTTCCTCCATCACGTTCTGGAGGACCTCGCGCTCCCGGAACGCGTAGAACACCGGTGTGATCCCGCCGAGTTCCAGCGGATACGAGCCGAGGAACATCAGGTGGTTGAGGACCCGGTTCAGTTCGGCGAGGAGCGTGCGCGTCCACACCGCGCGCGGGGGCACCTCCATGCCGAGCATGCGCTCCACCGCGAGGACGACTCCCAGTTCGTTGGAGAACGCGGACAGCCAGTCGTGACGGTTCGCCAGCATGATGATCTGCCGGTAGTCACGGGCCTCGAAGAGCTTCTCGGCGCCCCGGTGCATGTACCCGATGACGGGCTCCGCGCGGACGATCCGTTCGCCGTCCAGCACCAGCCGCAGCCGCAGCACGCCGTGCGTCGAGGGGTGCTGCGGGCCGATGTTCAGCACCATGTCGGTGCTCTCCGCCGCGCCGCCGATCCCGACCGTGGTCTCCGTCGTGGGAGTCATGGTTCCAGTCTCCCCTACGTACGCTGGGCGCATGGAGACGGGGAGCCCGCGGGGTGCGGAGAGTGTGGCGGCGGAGCCGGTGTGGACCGGGCTGCCGCCGGGACTGCTGCGGATGCGGCGGCTGTTGCTGGTGGTGTGGCTGGGGATCGCCGCGATCGCCCTCGGCGTGTGCCTGGACCTTTTCGTCGGCCCCGCGTGGGCGGCGTTCGCGGCGGTGCCGCTGGCCCTGATCGCGTGGGGCTGGGTGCTGCTGGGCCGCAACTGGCGGTCCTGGCGGTACGCCGAGCGCGCGGACGACCTGCTGATCAGCCGGGGTGTGCTGTGGCGTGAGGAGACCGTCGTGCCGTACGGGCGGATGCAGCTCGTGGAGGTCACCTCGGGTCCCGTCGAGCGGTACTTCGGGCTGGCCAGCGTGCAGTTGCACACGGCCGCCGCCGCGACCGACGCGACGATCCCGGGGCTCGACCCGGCGGAGGCGGAACGGCTGCGCGACCGGCTCACCGAGCTGGGCGAGGCCCGATCGGCGGGCCTGTGACGACGCCGGGGGCGGAGGACGCCGTCCGCCTGAGCAAGCCTGCCGAGCCCGCCGCCCCGGTCGTGGAACAGCGGCTGCACCCCGTGACGCCGTTCCGGCGCGCGTGGGCGCCGGTCGCGGTGCTCGCGGGGTGGGCGGTGCACGACCCGAACGCGGCGCAGGAGCAGCTGACCCGGCTGACGTCGACGACCCTGCTGATCGCGATCGCCGTGGTCGTCCCGGCGTCCGCCCTGTACGGCTTCCTCAGCTGGTGGTTCACGCACTTCTCGGTGACGGACACGGAACTGCGCATCCGTACGGGCCTGGTGTTCCGGCGCACCGCGCACATCCGGCTGGAGCGGGTGCAGGCGATCGACGTGTCGCAGCCTCTCCTCGCGCGTGTGGCGGGTGTCGCGAAGCTTCGGCTGGACGTCATAGGGACCGACGACAAGGACGAGCTGGCGTTCCTGGGCGAGCGGGAGGCGCGGGCGCTGCGGGCTGAACTCCTCGCGCGGGCGGCCGGGTTCGCGCCCGAGACCGCGCAGCAGGTGGGTGAGGCGCCCACGCGCGAGCTGCTG
>NZ_JBTYMC010000541.1:0-2423 GCF_054880855.1 Streptomyces sp. S6
CGTCACTCGTGAAGGGACCACCCATGCTGTTCCTGGTAGCCGCGCTGCTCCTGCTCGGCGTCGCCCTGGGTACGGTCGCGCACGCCCCGCTGAGCGTCACCGTGACCGGCGAGGGCAGCGCCACCGCCGAGCCGGACATCGCGGTCCTCGGCGTCGGTGTCGAGGCGACCGCGAAGACGGCGAAGGCGGCGATGGCCGCGCAGAACAAGGCGGCGGACGCCCTGCTGAAGGCGCTGCGCAAACAGGAGATCGCCGACAAGGACGTCCGCACCGACGGCGTCTCCCTCGGTCCGGTCTACGACTACCAGGACGGCAACGCCGTGCTCACCGGCTACCGGGCCGCCCAGTCCTTCGTGGTGAAGGTCCGCGTCATCGACCGCACCGGCACCGTCCTCCAGGCGGTCACCGACGCCACCGGCGACGCCGGGCGCGTCAACTCGGTCGTCTTCGACCTCGCCGACCGCGAGCCCCTCCAGCGCGCCGCCCGCAAGGCCGCGTTCACCGACGCGCACAACAAGGCGCAGCAGTACGCCTCCCTCAGCGGCCGTCGCCTCGGCCGCCTGGTCACCCTGAGCGAGGGCGGCACCGGCTACCTCACCCCGGCCCCGCCGATGGCCGCCGACATGCCGGCCGGCGGCCTCGGCGCCGTCCCGATCGCACCCGGCGAGATCAAGGCGACCTCGTCGGTGACGGCGGTGTACGAGCTGGTCTGAGCACCCCGCGCGGGCCGTCGGACGGCTCGCGGCGCGGCTCGTCCCGGCCGCCCGGACGGTGTTCCGGGCGGCCCTTCCGGCGAACCGGGACCCGCATTCCGTTTGTCGGTGGGCCGACCTATAGTGGAATCCTCGGCGATTCCACCAGGAGGTACCGTGGCCGGTTCCCGCACCCTGAGCTCCGCGCTCCGCGCACTGACGCCCGAGGCGTTCGGCGTGGACCCGAGCGGTGAGCGCATGGCGCGGATCCGCAGATCGCCCCACTTCAGGGACGGTGTCTTCCAGAACCCCGGCGGTGCGCCCGAGGACCGCCTCGGGGCGGCGGCCGGGAACTTCGTGAAGACGTACTTCGACAAGGAGGCACGCGCCCACCGGGCCCCCTCCGGCACGATCCCCGTCCACGCGACGACCCTCGCCGACCTCGCGAAACCCCCCGCCACCGGCCTGCGCGTGACCTGGATGGGCCACTCCAGCGTGCTCGCCGAGATCGACGGGCGCCGGGTGCTGTTCGACCCGGTCTGGGGCGAGCGCTGCTCCCCGGTGCCCTTCGCCGGGCCCAAGCGCCTGCACCCCGCCCCGCTGCCGCTGGCCGCCCTCGGCCCGGTCGACGTCGTCGTCATCTCGCACGACCACTACGACCACCTCGACCTCCCCACGATCAAGGCCCTCGCCGGCACGGACACCCTGTTCGCCGTCCCCCTCGGCGTCGGCGCTCACCTGGAGCACTGGGGTGTCCCGGTGGACCGGCTGCGCGAGCTGGACTGGCACGAGGAGACGAAGGTCGGCGGCCTCACCCTCACCGCCACCCCGGCCCGCCACTTCTGCGGCCGGGGCCTGCGCAACACACAGCACACCCTGTGGGCGTCCTGGTCCGTCGCCGGGCCCGAGCACCGGATCTTCCACAGCGGCGACACCGGCTACTTTGAGGGCTTCAAGGACATCGGCGCGGCGCACGGGCCGTTCGACGTGACGATGATCCAGATCGGCGCGTACTCGGAGTTCTGGACCGACATCCACATGACACCCGAGGAGGGCGTGCGCGCCCACCTCGACCTCCAGGGCGGCGCGGCGCACGGCGTCATGCTGCCGATCCACTGGGCCACCTTCAACCTCGCGCCCCACGCCTGGGCCGAGCCGGGGGAGTGGACGCTGGCGGCGGGCGAGGCGGTCGGGCAGACCATCGCCGTCCCCGTCCCGGGCCGGCCCTTCGAGCCCGCCGGCGAAGTGCCCTCGCGGGCCTGGTGGCGGGCGGTGTCGCTGCCGCTGGAGCGGGAGTGGCCGGTGCCGGAGGCTCCCGCCGGGTCCGCCGCCGCGCGGGGGGATCTGGATCTCGTCGGCGAGGGCTGAGCGGTACGGCACACGGACGCCGGGTCGGGGTGAACCACCCCGACCCGGCGTTCTCCGTTGTCCGGGACAGCCGGAAGTCCGGGCCAAGGGATATACGGTGCGTGACTGTCGGAGGGGAGGGTGGGGGCCGGGGTATCGGTCAGGCGTGCGAGGCCTCATACCAGAGCGGGACGATTGCCGCAGGAGTTCGCCAACTGCCTGCCAGACCTGCCCCGTTGGCAACTACTGTGAGTCGCCGGACAGCCCCGACGGCCCACCCCACAACCCCAAGCAGCACCCCCGTTAGTGATGAAACCCGGTCGCGGCCTCCTTGTCCCGCGTCAGTGGATGCGACTGCCGCCGCAACTCCGGCACCAACCTGCT
>NZ_JBTYMC010000542.1:0-2418 GCF_054880855.1 Streptomyces sp. S6
TCGGGCGACGGGACGGCGGGCACCGCCAGCAGTGAGGCGGCGACGGCCAGGTGCAGCAGGTACGGGGAGGCGTCCCCGAGACCGGCCTCCGTGTACGACGCGATGGCGCAGAAGCCGACCAGGAAGATCGCGCAGGCCCGCAGGTCCACTCCGTCACCGACCCCGGGGTCGTCGCGGACGCGGCGGACGTGTGGGCCGCCCCGGAAGGTACGTCGGCCTTCGGCCCCCGCGCACGCATGGACGTCCTGCCGGCACTGCGCCGCGCGGCGCGCGCCTGGCCCGTCCTCACGCCGCTGCTGTCGACCGCCGTCCCGGACGCGGTGGATCTCCTGGACGACGACGTCGAGGACCTCCTCGGGGAGGGGGCACGGGCGTTGTCCGGTGCCGGGGTCGAGGTGCACTGGCCGAGGGAGCTGGCGCGGACGCTGACCACGCGCGCGGTGGTGGGCCCGCCCGACGGGCGGGGCCGGGCGCCGTCCGTCCTGTCGGCCGGCACACCGGTGGGCGTCGGCTGGTGGTTCGCACTGGACGGCCAGGAACTCGGCCGTGAGGAGCTGGACCGGCTCGCGGAGGCGAACCGCCCGCTCGTACGGCTGCGCGGCCGGTGGGTCCTGATCGACCCTCAGGAGATCCGCCTCGCCCGCGCCCGGAAGGACCGCCAACTCGACCCCATGGAGGCCCTGGGCGCGGTCCTGACGGGTTCGGCGGAGATCGACGGCCGTCTCGTCGAGGTGCGGTCCACACAGTGGCTGGAGAGTCTGCGGGAGCGTCTGGCACCCGCCGCCGTGCAGGAGCCGACGGCGCAGCCCGCCGCGCTCGCCGCGACCCTGCGGGACTACCAGCGGCGCGGCCTCGACTGGCTGGCCCGGATGACGTCCCTGGGTCTCGGCTGCTGTCTCGCCGACGACATGGGCCTCGGCAAGACCGTCACGCTGATCGCCTTGCACCTGCACCGCCAGGCCGACCCCGCGTCGGCGGGGCCCACCCTCGTGGTCTGTCCGACGTCGCTGATGGGCAACTGGCAGCGCGAGATCGAACGGTTCGCGCCCGGCACGCGCGTGCGCCACTTCCACGGGCCGCGCCGTGACCTGGAGTCCCTCGGGGACGGCGAGTTCGTCCTCACCACCTACGGCACCCTGCGGCTGGACGCGGCGCGGCTCGGCAAGGTGCTCTGGGGGCTGCTCGTCGCCGACGAGGCGCAGCACGTCAAGAACCCGTACGCGGCGACGGCCCGCGCGCTGCGGACCGTCAGCGCACGTGCACGCGTGGCGCTCACCGGCACCCCGGTGGAGAACAACCTCTCCGAGCTGTGGGCGATCCTGGACTGGACGACACCGGGCCTGCTGGGGCGGCTGACCGCGTTCCGCGCGCGGTACGCGCGGGCCGTCGAAGGCGGCGCCGATCCGGCCGCCGCCGAGCGGCTCGCCCGGCTCGTCGGACCGTTCCTGCTGCGCCGCCGCAAGTCCGATCCGGGGATCGCCCCGGAGCTGCCGCCGAAGACCGAGAGCGACCACCCGGTGTCGCTCACCCCCGAACAGGCGGGCCTGTACGAGGCGTTGGTGCGCGAGACGCTCGCCCTGATCGCGGGCGCCGACGACATGGCGCGGCGCGGGCTGGTCGTGAAACTGCTGACCGGCCTCAAGCAGATCTGCAACCACCCCGCCCAGTACCTCAAGGAGGACCGTCCGACGATCGCCGGACGGTCCGGGAAACTGGAGCTGCTCGACGAACTCCTCGACGGCGCCCTCGCCGAAGGGGCGGGCGTGCTGGTGTTCACGCAGTACGTGGCGATGGCCCGGATCATCGAGGAGCACCTCCGCGCGCGGGGCGTCACGACGCGGTTCCTGCACGGCGGGACGCCGGTCGGGGAACGTGAGGCGATGGTCGCGCGTTTCCAGGACGGGGAGGTGCCCGTGTTCCTGCTGTCGCTGAAGGCGGCCGGGACGGGGCTCAACCTCACCCGGGCCGAGCACGTCATTCACTACGACCGCTGGTGGAACCCCGCCGTCGAGGCGCAGGCCACCGATCGCGCGTACCGCATCGGGCAGACCCGGCCGGTGCAGGTCCACCGGCTGATCGCCGAGGGGACGGTCGAGGACCGCATCGCGCGGATGCTGGAGACCAAGCGGGAGCTCGCCGACGCCGTGCTCGGCTCGGGCGAGCGGGCGTTCACGGAGCTGACGGACGCCGAGTTGGCCGAACTGGTGGAGTTGCGAGGGGGACGCGATGAGCGGGCGTGAGGGGTACGGGGAGTACGGGGAGTCGACGTTCGAGGTGGCGGCGCCCGCGCGCGGGCAGGCGTTCACCCGCACGTGGTGGGGGCGGGGCTGGGTCACCGCCCTGGAGGACGGGGTCCTGGACAGCGCCCAGATCCGCGCCGGCCGTCGCCTCGCGCGCGGGGGCGCCGTCGGTGCCGTG
>NZ_JBTYMC010000543.1:0-2412 GCF_054880855.1 Streptomyces sp. S6
GCCCCCGACGGGCAACGACCAGCCGCCTGGTGGCGGGGATACGCATGGTCAGCCGCCCACGGGGAACGACCAGCCCCCCGGTGGCGGTGACACGAACGGCCAGCCCCCGACCGGTAACGACCAGCCGCCCGGTGGGGACACCAACGGGCAGCCCCCGACGGGCAACGACCAGCCCCCCGCCGGTCACCCCGCCCAGCCGCCTGTCCTGGCCCACACCGGTTCGAGCGACCTGCTCGCCGCCGCGGGCTTCAGTGCCGCGATGATCGCGGGCGGCGCGGTGCTCTACCGACGTGGCAGGGCCGCGACCCGTCGGTGACACGGACCCCTGGTCCACCCTTTCGCACACCTGGTGCCGGACGCTCCGAGAAGCGGCCGGCACCCGCGTTTTGGGCACCCGAGCCCCGTTCACGGCTCAAGTCCCCCTGGACTCACCGGCGTACGGCGTCCACCGCACCCCGTTCCCCGCTCCGCCCCGGCGCCGGGACCGCGCCGCCGGGAACGCCCGTGCGCAGCCGGCGCCGGACGCCTCGGACGAGGGTGCCGGAGGTGAAGGTCGCGCCGTGCACGAAGCGCATGGCGGGGCCGAAGCCGGAGGCGGTGACGAGGCCGGCCATGAAGAGGCCCGGCCAGGAGGACTCGAACTCCCGCCCCACGGAGGGTGATCCGTCGGCCACCGCGGCGATCGCTCCGCGCAACTCCGGGGAGAGCAGGGCGAGTCGATCACGGGTGGCCTTGAACCCGGTCGCCGCGATGACATGGTCGGTCTCGATGACCCGGGTCCGCCCCGGGGCCCCGGCGATCTCCAGCCGCACCTTGTCGACGCCGGGGCGGATGCCGTGCGCGGTGAACCGGTCGGCACCGGCGGGAAGTTGGGTCCCGGAGTCATCCGACCCGACTCCCGCCCGTCCGGGCCCCTGCCGCCCGTCGGCCTCATCGGAACCGCCCTGAACACCCCCGAGTTGCCCCTCGACCGCACCCGACTCCCCGTGTCCCGAGTCGAGTTCGCCACCCCTCGGCTTCCCCTCCGCGGCCATCACCTCGTGCCCCAGCAGCACCTCGACGACCCCCTCCACCCGGTCCCGGACCCACCACGCGCCGGCCGGGCCGAGGGCGTCGGCGGCGATGCGGGCGCGGGTCTCCTCGGGGAGGCGCCGGTACCAGCCGGCCCGCTCGGAGTAGAACCAGTTCCGCCACCCGCAGCCGAGCCCGCTGTGCGGGGACCGCAGGGACTGCCACCACGGCCGCTCCCACGGCGGCGGCACGTCGTTCCAGTCGAGCCGCCCCGCACGGGCCAACACCCGTACCCGCGTGCCCTGTTCGGCCAGCAGCGCGGCCGTCTCCAGAGCCGCCTGACCGCCCCCGACGACCGTCACGTCCTGCCCCGCGAAGCGGTCCAGGCTGCTGTGGTGGCTGCTGTGGGAGACGAGGGCGGGGGAGATGCCGTGCAGCGCGGAGGGGATCTCGACGAACGGCATGACGCCGACCGCGAGGGCGACCGTCCGGGCGTGCACGGTCTCCCCGTCCTCGGTCACCGCCTCGAACCCGCCGGGGCGGGGGGAGATCCGGACGATCGTCCGCTCGTCGACCTCGGGAACGGCGTTGCGGGCGAACCACAGGCCGTAGTCGGCGAACATCTCCACCGGGATCGGCTCACCGTGCCGCGCGGAGACGCCCCGCGTCTCGCAGTACACGTCCAGCCGCCAGCGGGCGGCCGGGTCGGACAGGTTGGACGCCCACGGCTCGGACTTGAGGAACATGCCGCGCGGCATGTGGTCGCGCCAGGACGCCATGGGCCGGCCGAAGACGCGCAGGCTCAGCCCGGCGCTCGCCGCGTGGGACGCGATGGACAGGCCGTACGGGCCGGCGCCCACCACCAGCAGGTCGAACATCAGCAACTGCTCGCTTTCTCGTCGTCGGTCGGAGGGGTCGTCCGGGACACCTCGCAGGAGGCAGGGGGAGGACCCGTAGGGGATTCCGGGGGGAGCACCGGCGGGGAAGCCGCCGGGGAGCCCCCTGGGGAGGCTGTGGGGGAGCTCTCGGGGGGCTCCGGGGGTGAGGCCGGGGGTGAGGCGGTGGGGGACGCCGCTGAGGACCCCGTAGGGGATACCTGAGAGCCGGCCGCCCCTGGGGGTACCTGAGAGGTAGGCCCTGGGGAGGACCCCTGAGGGGTGGTCGCCGGGGGTGATACCTGAGAGCCGGCTGCCGGCCCCGCCGTCACGGAGGCCGCCGAACCCGTCGTCGCCGCCCCCGTAGGGGCCACCGTCAGGGACGCCGGCTGCGGCAGCCCCGTCCGGGAGACCGGTGGCGCCGGGGCCTGGCGGACGACTCGGGGGCGGGTTCCCGCTCCGGGGCCGGCCGCCGTGCGCCGCAGCCGTTCCACCACCCGCGTCGCGACGTGCCGGCACCACAGCC
>NZ_JBTYMC010000544.1:0-2396 GCF_054880855.1 Streptomyces sp. S6
CTCGCGCTGCGCCCACACCCCCGCGAGAACGCCCGCGAGCGGCGCCGCCACCAGCAGGAGCAGCGCCACCGCCAGCGCCGTCCACCCCTCGACCACGTCCGACGGCCGCCGCAGCGGATTGCTCCGCCAGCGCCATCCCCGTACGCGGGTCCGTGTCCGAGCGCCCATACCTAGGACGTACCCCGTTCGGGGGGTCATTTCCCATGAAACGGGTGCTGTGGCTCGAATCGGCTGGGGCGGGGGATGCGCGAGAGCGGGGACCGGGAGTGATCCGGTCCCCGCTCGCCCCGTGCCGGGATCAGCCGAGGAGCTTCGCCGCCAGGGTGGCCGCGTTGTACGAACCCCAGCCGGTGGTGAAGTCCCAGCCGGACGTCGCCGAGAAGGCGCCGTTGCTGCCGCTGGTCACGTCGTGGAAGCCGGTGCCTTTCGCCGCGTACAGGGCGGGGTTGGCGAAGCCGAGGTTCGCCGCGCCGGAGGCCGCCGCCTGCTGGTTGTACAGGGCCGCGAAGGCCGCCCACTCGGGCGCGGCGGCGCTGGTGCCGCCGACCGACGACCAGGAGCCCTTCGAGAAGATGGAGACACCGGGCGCCGGGTTGGCGTGCGCCGCGACGTCCGGGACCTGGCGGAAGCCGCCGCCCGCGCTCTTCTGGACGGACGTCTGCCAGCTCGGGATCTTGAACACCGTCGACTTGCCGCCACCGCCGCCCGACCAGGCCACCTCCTTGCTCCAGGCGTTCCCCGAGGTGACCGTCAGCCGGGTGCCGCCGACACCGGTGACGAACGGGTCGCTCGCCGGGAAGTCGACGGACTGGCCCCCGTCCTTCGCGTCGTCGGAACCGTCGTCACCGGCGGCGGCGTAGAAACCGAGGCCCTGCGCGGCGCCCGCCTTGAAGACGGCGTCCACGGCGTTCATGCCGGACGCGGTGCGCGTCGTCTCGGCCGCGCCCCAGCTGATCGAGGTGGTCGGGATGCCGCTGTCGACGATCGCCTGGTACGTGTCGACCTCGCCGGCGTCCGTGTTGGGCCCCTCGAAGACCACCACGTTCGCCTTGGGGGCGATCGCGTGCAGCACCTCGATGTCCAGCTCGACCTCGACCTGGCCGTCACCGAGGGCGCCGGAGCCGCCGTCCACCTTCTGCACGGTCGGCGCGGGAGAGCCCAGGCCGTAGTTGGTGTCGTACTTCGTGATGTTGGACTGCTGGAAGCCGTCGAACTCGATCAGCGCGATCTGCTGGCCGCTGCCGGTGAACTTGCCCGACACGTTGTAGCCGCCCTTGAGCTGCGCCGGGGTGTAGCCGCCGCCGGGGCCGTCGTGCGGGACGAGGGTCCGGGAGATCGCCTGGTGGTGGAGCTGGGCGCGGTTGTTGAGCCCGGCGACGTCGCTGACCAGGGAGGCGATCGAGGCGGGGAGCGTCGGCGCGGAGGCGTTCGCGTAGAAGGAGCGGCCGGTCGCCGCGTCCTTGTACGTCGCGAGCTGCGTGGCGAACGCCTTCTGGAGCTGGGCGGCGGTGCCGCTCACGTCGATCAGGAGGTTCCCGGTGTGGACCTTTCCGATCGTCAGACCCTGGGACCGCAGGTAGTCGGTGACCTGCTTGACCTCGGCGGCGCTGCGGCCGAAGCGCGCCACGAACTGCGCCTTCGTCAGGTAGTGCCTGTACGAGGCGGACTTGGGGTCGCTGACCTTCGCGACGAACGTGTCCAGCGCCTTGCCGCCTCTGGGCGTCAGGCTCACCGCCACGGATATCCGCTTGCCGGCGGCCACCCGGCCCGTGCGGGCCGCGTCGTGGCCGAGCCCTTCGAGGACGTCACCGGCGATCGCGGCGCGCACCGTGTGCGGGGCGTCGGCGGCGTGCGCGGCGGGGACCGCGGCCGTCAGGAGAGCGGGTACGGCGACCAGACCGAGCAGGTGCAGGCGTGACTTCACCGGGTCCTCCGGGGAGTGGGGGGTGGT
Source organism: Streptomyces sp. S6 (assembly GCF_054880855.1). Taxonomy (NCBI): domain Bacteria; kingdom Bacillati; phylum Actinomycetota; class Actinomycetes; order Kitasatosporales; family Streptomycetaceae; genus Streptomyces; species Streptomyces sp. S6. The sequence continues at coordinate 1,952 of NZ_JBTYMC010000544.1, forward strand.
GTCCCGAAGCGGAACGGCTTCACCGTAGGAAGCGCGGCACCACCCCCGTAAGCGGGGGAACCCTTGCGTCACGTGTTAACGGGCGATGTCACGTCAGCGACTTGTGCCGAAACGCCGGTTGTGCGCCCGGCTCGGCTGACCGGCCGTCACCGCCTGCACCACCCGGTCGTCGTCGGGGGCGTCCACCGCCGCGCCGGAGGCCAGCACCGCGACGGCCATCGCGTGCGCCAGCGCCGTCCGCGACCGCACCCCGACCTTCCGGTAGACCCGCGACAGCGCGCCCTCCACCGTCTTCACGCTGATGAACAGCTTCGCGGCGACCTCCCGGTTGGTGGCGCCCCCGCCGACCAGCTCCGCGATCCGCGCCTCCGTCGGCGTCAGCCCCGGGCTCTCGCCCGGCTCCCCGCGCTCCCCGGACTCCAGCCGCGCGAGCTCCGCCCCGGCC
>NZ_JBTYMC010000545.1:0-2382 GCF_054880855.1 Streptomyces sp. S6
CGCCCGGAGGGCCCCGGCCGGGAGGACGGCCCACCCCGGGACGGCCGAGGCGGCGGAGTCACCCCGGACTGCCGGACACTCCGCTCGGTGTAACTCGCGGTCTCGGAGAGCCGCCCGCTGCCCCGGTCCCCCTCGCCGGTCCGAGGCGCCGGCGCCGGCGCCCGCCCCTCCAGCACAGCCCCCTGAGCCTCCCGCGCGGCGATCTCCTTCAACCGCAGGGACAACTCCAGCGTGCTGGGCCGTTCCTCGGGATCCTTGGCGAGACAGGCCCGCACGAGCGGAGCCAGCGCGTCCGGCACCCCCTGCAACTGAGGTTCCTCGTGCACGACGCGATACAGCATCACCTCCGAACTCCCGTGCCCGAAGGGCGAGTCGGCGGTGGAGGCGTACGCCAGAGTCGCCCCCAGCGAGAACACGTCCGTGGCGGGCGTGACAGCGGCCCCCCGCACCTGCTCCGGCGCGAGGAACCCGGGCGACCCCACAGCCGTCCCGACATGCGTCAGCGTGGACGCACCGGTCGCCCAGGCGATCCCGAAGTCGATGATCCTCGGGCCCTTGGGCGACAGAAGAATGTTGGACGGCTTGAGATCCCGGTGGACGACCCCGGCCTCGTGGACGGCGACGAGCCCCTCCGACAGCGCGGCGCCGATCGAGGCGAGCTCGGCGGCCCCTATCGGCCCCTCGTCGGCGACCTTGTCGTGCAGCGAGGGCCCGGGAACGTACTGCGTGGCGAACCACGGCCGCTCGGCGTCGAGATCCGCGGCGACGAGCCGGGCGGTGCACCCACCCCTGATCCGCCGCGCCGCCGACACCTCACGCGCGAACCGCGACCGGAACTCCTGGTCCTCCGCCAGATCGGGCCGGATCACCTTGAGGGCGACACGCTGGCCCTTCTTGTCGGAACCCAGATAGACGACGCCCATCCCGCCCGCGCCGAGCCGTCTGTGAAGCCTGAACGAGCCGACGACGCGCGGGTCCTCGCGCCTCAGGCGCATCATCGCCATGTTCATCCCCGCTGCCGGTCCGTGTGACGTGGCACAGCTTACGTTTCCACGACCGCCGGTGTGCAGGAGCCGCGCCCTCTCGGCCCGATCGATTGTCAGTGCCGGGTGGGAGACTTGAGGGGTGGTCAGGAGGCGGGCGCGACAACGGATTTCGGCCGTGTCCGGATCTCAACCAGCCGTCACAGAAGGGGGATTGGCGCTGTGAAGGGTGACCGAGTCGAGATAGTCGTGGACGCGGGTGACACGACGCGGACGTACGAGGTGGTGGCCAGCCGGGCGGGCCGCAGGGTGGAGACGGCGGTCCGCAGGGGGGTGGTGGAAGTGAGCGAAGTCACGCGCAGCGGGACGGTCGTCAGGACCGCGCGATTCATGGCGACCAGGGTCCTGGCCCTCGTCGAGCAGCCGGTACCCCGAGAAGCGGAATCGGAGAAAACGTCCCGTAGCGGACACCCCCTCCGGGAAGACCCTGAGACCTAGGACCACGTCTCCACCCAGGGGAGTACACCGCAGGTCGAGGCTCATCCTCCGGGAGGCCCGGCAATCGGTACGAGGGCATGACGCCCACAAGCCGCCGCCCGCCTAAGTTAGAGGTCAAGCGGCGGGTGCAGCACTCGTCCCCCGAGGTCAGGCACCCGCCGCTGCCAACGACAACCGATGTCGGGAAGGAGGAGCCATGGCTTACACGGCACCGCGGAGCACGTACCGCGAGGAGCCCGAGCCCGGCCGTCGTCACCCTCTGACGGCGACGCTGATGGTCCTCCCTCTCGCGGTCCTGCTCTTCGTCGTCTTCGGCGGCTGGGAGACAGTGGCCACACAGGCGTCGTCCGTGGGCGTGATGCTGGGGCGCTGAGCGGCGACCCCAGGCCCGGAAGAGCGGTCCGGGCGGGGACATCCCGACCATGAAACCCCGTGGGGACGGGGGTGCGGCGGACGGCAACAATGCCGGCGCAGCTGGGGAGCTGCGCCGGCATTACCTTTCTCCGCGTACGCCGGCGTCCGCGACGGAAGGCCCCATGACCCTGCTCACCGCCCTCACCTTCAGCCTCCGCACCCGGGCCCACCCCGGCACCCCGCCCTGCGCCTGCCCCACGGCCACCCTCGCGGACCGCCCCGACGCCACCGTCGTCCGCCACGAAGGCACGGTCGCGAAGGCACACGCCCCAGGCACCCCCCTGACGGACCTGACCCCCCGCCTCCGCACGGCCGCCCACCTCCCCGAAACCCTCCTCGCCCCCCTCACCACCACCCCCGTACCCCTGCACGACCGCCTCGTCACCTTCTGGCCCTACGGCACCCCCGTCGACCCCGCCGCCCCCGACGAGGCCCCCTGGGAAGCCGCCGGCGCCCTCCTCGCCCGCCTCCACCGCAGCACCCCGCC
>NZ_JBTYMC010000546.1:0-2376 GCF_054880855.1 Streptomyces sp. S6
CAGCGCGCGCCCGCGCATCCGCAGCACGGCGAGAGCCCTCGCGCGCGCGGCCTGCGCACCCGCCTCCACACCGACCGAACCGCCGCTCATGCCCGCATCACTCCCCCTCCCGGCTCGCTCGCTTCCGCCTGCCTCTGCTCACTCCCCCACTGTGGCACCCACGACTGACACCGCAATGCCGGTGGGCCAAGTGCCGGAACCTCGCCAGGCGCCTGAACACATGGCCCGCACCCTAGTTGGGGCGGTCGGCCCCGTCAGCCGGATGGCGCGACGGTCACTCGATGGAATGGCTTTGGGGAGAGGTGGCTGACGGGAGCGTGGGGGATGAGGAACGAAAAGGGCCCCGCATCCACAGACGGATGCGGGGCCCCTCGGGTTCATTCCTCGGCGCTGTTACGCCTCCCGCGCCGCCTTCGCCGCGATGTCCGTACGGTGCTGGGAGCCGTCGAGACCGATGCGGCCGACCGCCTTGTAGGCGCGCTCGCGCGCATGCGTGAGGGTGTCGCCGGTGGCGGTGACCGAGAGGACCCGGCCGCCGGCGCTGAGGATGTCCTCGCCCGCACGCCGGGTGCCCGCGTGCAGGACGTACGCGTGCGGGGCGTCGTCGGCGGTGACCTCGTCGAGGCCGGTGATCGGGTCGCCGGTGCGCGGGGTGCCGGGGTAGTTGTGGGAGGCGATGACGACGGTGACGGCGGCCTCCTCGCTCCAGCGCAGGGCGGGCAGGTCGGCGAGGGTGCCGTTCGCCGCGGCGAGCAGGACGCCGGCCAGCGGGGTCTTCAGGCGGGCCAGGACGACCTGCGTCTCCGGGTCGCCGAAACGGGCGTTGAACTCGATGACCCGCACGCCTCGGCTGGTGATCGCCAGACCGGCGTACAGCAAGCCCGAGAAGGGGGTGCCCCGGCGGTGCATCTCGTCGACCGTCGGCTGGAGGACCGTGTCCAGAACCTCCTGCACCAGCTTCGGGTCCGCCCACGGCAGCGGGGAGTACGCGCCCATGCCGCCCGTGTTCGGGCCCTCGTCGCCGTCCAGCGCGCGCTTGAAGTCCTGGGCGGGCTGGAGGGGGACGACCGTCTCGCCGTCGGTGATCGCGAAGAGGGAGACCTCCGGGCCGTCCAGGAACTCCTCGATGACGACGCGCTCGCAGGCCGCCGCGTGCTCCTTCGCGACCTCCAGGTCGCTGGTGACGACGACGCCCTTGCCGGCCGCGAGACCGTCGTCCTTCACGACGTACGGCGCACCGAACGCGTCCAGCGCCTCGGCGGCCTCCTCCGGCGTCGTGCACACGTAGGAGCGTGCCGTCGGGACGCCCGCGCCCGCCATGATCTCCTTCGCGAACGCCTTCGACCCCTCCAGCTGCGCGGCCTCCTTCGACGGGCCGAACACCGGGATCCCCGCCTCCCGCACGGCGTCCGCGACCCCCGCGACGAGGGGGGCCTCCGGGCCGACGACGACCAGATCCGCGTCCAGCGCCTTCGCCAGCGCGGCCACCGCGTCGCCGTCCGACGCGTCGACCTCGTGCAGCTCCGCCACCTCCGCGATGCCGGCGTTGCCGGGGGCGCAGTGCAGGGCCGTCACGGCGGGGTCGAGGGACAGGGAGCGGCACAGGGCGTGTTCGCGGGCGCCGGTTCCGATGACTAGGACGTTCACGGGGTCAGGGTAACCGCTGAGGGGAAGGGGCCGGTCTGGCTGTACGTTCCTCCAAAGGGCGGGGGTGCCGCCCCTCCCGCCGTCCTCCCCTACTCGTTCGTGAACTCCTCCATCACCGTCGCCCCCAGCTCCCGCACGATCAGTTCATGCCCCGACAGGGCTGATTCGTTGAGGTCGGGGTCGTCGTCCTCGGGGGTGTCGTCCTCGGGGGCGACGATGTCGTGGTGGACCTGAGGGGGAGGGGGCGGAGTTGGTGCTGAGGGCTGCGGGGTCGGCTGGGGGGCGGGCGCCGGGGGGGCCTGCTGGTAGGACGGAGCCGCGGGGGGCGGAGGCTGGTACGCCGGGGGCGGGGCGGCGTAGCCGGGCGGGGGGCCGCCCATGGGGGCGCCGCCGCCCGTGGGGTCGACCACCGAGTCGATCTTCCACTGGACGTTGAACTGTTCCGCCAGCGCCTGCTTGAGGGCCTCCTCGCTGCCGCTGCTGGCGAACTTGTCGCGGGCGCCGGCGTTGACGAAGCCGAGCTGGAGGGTCGTGCCGTCGAACCCGGCGACCTGCGCGTTCTGGCTGAGGAGGATCCAGGCGAAGCGGCGGCGCGTCTTGACGGCTTCGAGGATGTTGGACCAGAGCATGCGGGGGTCGAGGCCGCCGGTCGGGGGGGCGTAGGCGGCGCCCTGGTCGGCGGGGGCGTACGCGGGTGCGGAGGCGGTGGGCTGCTGCGCGGGGGGCTGG
>NZ_JBTYMC010000547.1:0-2336 GCF_054880855.1 Streptomyces sp. S6
GCGCTGCCACGTGCTCGTCGGCGCTCCGGGGCGCGTTGCCCTGCGTCGCCCGGCCGGGCTGCTCCTCGCGGGGTCCTGTCCCGTCGTCAGGCTCGGGCTTCGGCCTGGCACCCCAGCCGAGGTCCCCACGCGGCTCGGAGCCGTCCCGGGGGAGCTCCGCCCACACCAGGAGGCCGGAGCCGTGCTCCTGGGCGCCCCAGGCGCGGCACAGGGCGTCGACGAGCAGCAGACCGCGGCCGTGCTCCTCCTCAGGGAGCTGCGGCGACGGGCGGGCTTCACCCGGCGCACACCCTTCGTCACGCACTGCTATGCGCAGAACGTCCTGGTCGTCGTGCAGCTCGCACACGACGACCCCGCCGGCGGTGTGCACGATGGCGTTCGTGACCAGCTCGGATATGACCAGGGCGGCCGAGTCGCAGGTGTCCTCGCACACCGACCAGCCGGTCAGCCGGGCCCGCACCAGGCGTCTCGCCTGAGCCGGGGAACCCGGGTGTGCGGCCAGCTCGAACCGGAACCGGCGCTCGGCGGAGGTCCGCTCAGGACCTGCTCCCGGCGCGGCACCGAGACCGGAGGGGCGGCCTGCGGTGGCGTCTGTTCCTAAAGGCGCGGACGGAATCACGCTTGCCACTATCGCCCCGCCGTGAACACTTGGCAAGTGTCACTCTGAAAATTGCAGAGTGCTGTGTGACGCGGTGGGACGCCGTGGCACACTGCTCGCAACAGCACGTAGAGCGGCGCCAATTGGGACCACCGGAGAATCGTCGCGCCCCACCCGCGTACGTCGACGTACGCGCGCGTGGCCGTCGCAGCGGACTCCGCAGGTCTTCGAACGGCGCCGCAGGGCTGTCGGGATTCTTTTCCGCCGACAGTTCGCGCGGGGCCTTCGTGCGGGTCGGGAGAACAGTCAGGGAAACGTTCGTGGAGCTTCGTGGAGGTGGAGCGTGAGCGAGCCGCGGTCCGCGCCGACCGTGGGACAGGTCGTCCTCGGCCGGCGTCTGCTGGACCTGAGGGAACGCGCCGGGCTCAAACGCGAGGAGGCCGCCAAGGTCTTGCGCGTCGCGCCCGCCACGATCCGCCGGATGGAGAACGCCGAGGTCGCGTTCAAGATCCCGTACGTTCAGCTGCTGCTGAAGGCGTACGGCATCACCGACGACGAGGCCGACGGCTTCGTGCGCCTCGCCGAGGACGCCAACAAGCCGGGCTGGTGGCAGCGTTACCACGACGTCCTGCCCGGCTGGTTCTCCATGCACGTCAGCCTGGAGGGCGCGGCGTCCCTGATCCGCCAGTACGAGCCGCACTTCGTCCCCGGACTGCTCCAGACCGAGGGCTACGCGCGCGGGGTGCTCGCCTCGGGCGCGATCGCCCGGACGCGGCCGGAAGACATCGACCGGCTCGTCGCCCTGCGCATGGCCCGCCAGGAACTGCTCACTCGTCCGGACGCACCCCGTATGTGGGTGGTCATGGACGAGACGGTGCTGCGCCGCCCGGTCGGCGGTCCGGAGGTGATGCGTGAGCAGATCGACAGACTGCTGGAGGCCGCGGCGCTGCCCAATGTGGTGCTCCAGGTCGCCCCGTTCGCCAACGGGCCGCATCCGGGCACGTACGGGCCCTTCGTGCTGTTCCGATTCGCCATGCCGGAGCTTCCGGACATGGTCTACAGCGAGTACCTGACCGGCGCGGTCTACCTCGACGCGCGTGAGGAGGTGGCGACACACCTTGAGGTCATGGACCGCATGGCGGCGCAGGCCGCTACGGCACATCGCACGAAGGAGATCCTCGGGGATCTCCGCAAGGAGCTGTAAATGAATCGCATCTCGTCCTCTCCCGCCTCGCGCATCTACAACGGCATGCCCGCGCGGGAACTGGGCAGCGAGGGCTGGCACAAGCCGTGGAGCGGCGGGAACGGGGGGAACTGCCTGGAGGCGATGAAGCTGGAGGACGGCAGGATCGCGCTGCGTCAGTCCACCGACCCGGACGGTCCGGCGTTGATCTACACCCCGGCCGAGATGACGGCGTTCATCGAGGGAGCGAAGGCGGGTGAAGCTGACTTCCTGCTCTCCTGAACGCCTTGTTCGAGGGTCGGAACATGTTCGGTGTCTTCCTTTTTATTGGCCTTTCGCACCTCTCTCATCTTGACCGTCTGACTCGAATTGATCAGTTATGACCGTGACGAACCCCCATTAGGCAGGTGAACCAGAAGTACGGCGCACAAGGCCCGCAGTGCCGCCTCGTACGCGTGCTCGGCGGGGGTGGCGTACCCGACGACGAGACCGTCGCCGTGCGCCCCCTCGGCCGCCGGGTGCCGGAACGCGGCGAGACCGTCCAGCGCGACCCCG
>NZ_JBTYMC010000548.1:0-2309 GCF_054880855.1 Streptomyces sp. S6
CGGCCAGCGCACCGCTGAGCGCGCCCAGCAGCAGCCGCGCCGGGCCGGGCCGGCGGCGGGGACTCTTCTCGTTCTCGGTCACGTGGGGAATCCGGTTCCGAAACCCCGCCGGATTGGTCGCTCCCACGATCGGATGAATTCTTTTTCCCGGCCCGTCCGCATCCGCCTGGGCCTCGCGGCCCGAAGTCCCGCGTAACGGAGACCGTGCCGAGGTGTCCAATCACGAGGAGACCGGCTTTCGGAAGACCGGCTTTCGGAAGACCGGACGAGAGGAGCCGCCCAGTGGCGGGGGCCCGCACACCGAGCGCACCGTCCGGGAGCGCACCACCGGACGTCCGGTGCGACAGGGACGACGCCCTGCTGGCGGTCCGTGCCGGGGAGGGGGACGAGGACGCGTTCGCCGTGCTTGTGCAACGGCACGCGCCGCCGCTGACCCGGCTCGCCACCCGGCTGCTGGGCACCAGGACCGAGGCGGAGGACGCCGTCCAGGAAGCCTTCCTCAGCGCCTGGCGGCGGCTGCCCGAGTTCCAGGGGCGTTCCTCGTTCGGCACCTGGATATACCGGATCGTCACCAACCGCTGCCTGAACGTGCTGCGTTCCCGCAGGCCCACCGCCCCGCTGGAGGCGGCCGGAGACGTGGCCGCCGCCGAGTACAGCACGTCACCGGCCCGGATCACCGAGGGCCGAAGCGCCGTACGCGAACTGCGCGAGGCCCTCGATCTGCTGTCGGCCGAACAGCGGGCCTGCTGGGTGCTGCGGGAACTTGACGGGCGGTCCTACGAGTTCATCGCGCACGCGGTGGGCATCAGCGAGGAGGCCGTCCGCGCCCGTGTCTTCCGCGCACGCCGTTGTCTGACACAAGCACTGGGGGGCTGGCGATGACCGACCGGACCGACCCGCCGTACGGCACGTCCACGCAGGAGGACGACGACGAACTCCTGCCCTGCGGACGGCTGCTGTCCCGAGTGTGGGCCGACTGGGAGACCCGGGCCGCCGACACCCACGCGCGGTCCTGCCCGCACTGCCGGCAGGCGGTGCGCGGCCTCGACGAACTGGAGTCCGCCGTACGCGGGCTGCGCACGGAGACGGCGGACACCGGTTCCTACGACGCCGAGCCGCTGACCCGGCGGATCATGGACGTCGTCCGCCTCGAACTGCGTCCGGGCCGCCCCCTGCCGCTGGGTGAACCCGCCGAGGACCTGTGGATCATGGAAGCGGTCGCGGCCCGTGCCCTGCGTGCCGCGGCGGAGACGGTCGCGGGCGTCCACGCCGGCTCCTGCCGTCTCGTCGACGTCCGCGAGGACGGCACGGTCGAGGTCGGGCTCGACATCCACGCCCCCATCGGCGTTCCCCTGCCCGACCTCACCGCGCGGGTGCGGGAACAGGTCGGACGGGCCGCCGACCGAGCCCTGGGCATGCGCATAGCGGCCGTGCACATCCGGGTCACCGACCTCCTCCCCCTGACGGCCGACGACGACCGGGAAGGCCGTACGACATGACCGAGCAGCGCACGCTCGTCGAGGAACTCGCCACCGCCGTGACCGGTGTTCCGGGGGTGGCGTTCCTCCGGCCCGGTCTGACCGACCGGCTGCGCGCGCTGCCGCGACCGGCGCCGCACCCGGCAGGGGTCCGGATGACCCGGCCGGACGGCGAGGGGCCCTGGCACGTCGAGATCCACGTCGTGGCGCTCCGGCAGGCGCGGGCCGTGGACGTGGCTCGCGGTGTCCGCGACGAGGTGAGACGCCGCCTGGCCGTCCTGACCTCCCCCGAATCCCCGGCCCGGGTCACCGTGACGGTCACGGGGCTCCTCTGAGGCCGGTCACCGGTGGGGCGGCACGGGACGGGGCCGGCGGCCGGGCGCGGTACCCGTCCATACGCCAGGCCGCCGATGCACCCGTCCGCGGTACCGGGCCTCGGTCAGCCGGGGAAGGCCATCAAGGCGAGCGGCGCGGTGGTGGGCTGCTTCGACCCGCCGTCGGGCTCGACGGTGATGCCCATGCCCGACGCCCGGCCGACGCCACCCCGCATCAGGACGGCCTGGTCGCCTCGGCCGGGGTCCATCAACCCGGCGGACCGCATGGTCCCACCGTCGTCGAACCAGAGCTGATAGACCTTGCCGCCGGGCGGACGGGCCATTCCCGAGACGGCGAACACGGCCCTGTCCCGGCGGTGGGAGACGACGACCGTACCGGTGGCGCCGCCGGCCAGCCCGGACACCCGGACCCGGGCGTCCGGCGCGGACAGGACGGCGGCGATCTCGTCGGCGCTCCGGGACGCCTGGCGTGCCTCGGTGCGGGCGTCCGCGGCCT
>NZ_JBTYMC010000549.1:0-2308 GCF_054880855.1 Streptomyces sp. S6
TCTCCCGCCCCCGCCGCTCGGCCACCCGGCGCCGCGCCTCGGCGGCCACCAGCGCCCGGAACTCCTCGATCCGCGCCCGCAGTTCGTCCTCCAGGAGCCGGCCGGTGAACCCCGAGCCCCCGCCGCGTGAGCGGACGTCGTCCCGGACCCGTGCCAACAGGGTCTGCGGGCGCAGCCGTTCGAGGGTCTGGTGCGCCGACCACCCGTCCGAGCCGGGTGAACTCCCGTACCCGCCGAGCGCGTCGACCGCCTCCACGGCCAACTGGCCCATCAGCTGCCGGTCGTCGTCCGCGAGAGCCTCCGCGAGCCGTTCCCGCAGCGACTCCCGGTCGCCCGACGCTTGTCCGGGCGCCCCCACCGAGCGCGGGAAGTACAGGTCGAAGACGGCGTCGAACACCGCCCGCTGTCCCGCCGTGCGCAGCAGGGTCGCCGCGAGCCCCTCGCGCAGCACCTCGCGGTCGTCGAACCCGAGCGCGGCCACCGCCTCGGCGGCGTCCACGGTCTCCCCGGTCCCCACCGGCACGCCGTGCTCCCGCAGCACGCCCACGAACTCGGCGAGCCGCGCCGCGACGTCGTTCACACCGCGTCCAGATCCAGCTTGGCGGCGGCCTTCAGGATGTCGTCCTGATGCTTGAGGACGACCCCGAGGGTCTCCCGCACGACGGTCTCGTCCAGTGTGTCCGCGCCCAGCGCCAGCAGGGTGCGCGCCCAGTCGACGGTCTCCGCGACCGACGGCGCCTTGCGCAGGTCCATCGCCCGCAGCGCCCCCACGACCCGGACGACGGACGCGGCGAGCGCCTCCTCGACGCCGGGCACCTTGAGGCGGACGATCCGGCGCTCCAGCTCCTCCTGCGGGAACCCGATGTGCAGGAACAGGCAGCGCCGCCGCAGCGCCTCGGACAGCTCGCGGCTGGCGTTGGAGGTGAGGACGACGAACGGGCGGTGCGTCGCGGTGACCGTGCCCAGCTCGGGGACGGTCACCTGGAAGTCGCTGAGCACCTCCAGGAGGAGGCCCTCGACCTCGACGTCCGCCTTGTCGGTCTCGTCGATGAGGAGGACCTTGCGCGCGTCGCCGCGGATCGCGGTGAGCAGCGGGCGGGGGAGGAGGAACTCCTCGCTGAAGATGTCGGTCCGCGCGTCGTCCCACGTCTCGCCGCGGCCCGCGCTGATCCGCAGCAACTGCTTGGCGTGGTTCCACTCGTACAGCGCGCGGGACTCGTCGATGCCCTCGTAGCACTGGAGGCGGACCAGTTCGGCGCCGGCCACCGCCGCGACCGCCTTCGCGAGCTCCGTCTTGCCGACCCCGGCCGGGCCCTCGACGAGGAGCGGCTTGCCGAGGCGGTCGGCGAGGAAGACGGTCGTGGCGATCGCCGGGGAGGCGAGGTAGCCGGCCTCGGCGAGGCGCGCGGAGACGTCGTCGACGGATGTGAACAAGGGAGCCTCCGGCAGGAGGGGCGGCACGGACCCTCCTATCTAAGCGCTTGTTCACCGCCGTTGTCACGGCTCACCAGGATCACTTCCAGCGTCCGGGGCCCGTGCACGCCCTCCACCCGGTCCAGCTCGATGTCACTCGTCGCCGACGGGCCCGAGATCCACGTCAACGGCCGCAGCGGATCGAGCCGTTCGAGCGCCTGCGGCACCGACGACACGACCTGATCGGGGACGCGGACGACGCAGATGTGGTGGTCGGGGACCAGCGTGATCCTGCGCCGCCCCTGGTCGGGGCCGCCGTCGAGGACGATCGTGCCGGTCTCGGCGACGGCGAGCGCGCAGCCGGTGACGACGCTGTCGACCCGGTCGAGAGCGTCGGCGGTGCTCTCGACGTCGTCCGGGACCCGCTCGGCACCGCACTCCGCGAGCCACCCGGCGTCCAGTCCCGGCGGCACGACCACCTGCCGGGAGCCCCGCTCGGACAGCAACCGCCCGACCAGCGCGGGGAGTTCACCGGCGTCCACCCGGTGCACGATCGCCCGGTAGTCCGCCAGGTTCTCCGCCAGCAGCTCCACGGTCTCGGCGACACCGCGCGAACCGTGCTCCCGCAGATATCCGCGCTCCACCGGCGCATCGTCACGCGGCACATCCGCGAGAGCCCTCCGCACCCGCCCCAACACCCGTTCCCTGCTGCTCACTTCGCGCCCCCTCGGGTCCGCTGCCACCAGTCGCGGAACGGCTCGGCGGGCACCGCCGGCAGCTCGCGCGTCCCGCTCCACGCCTTGCCGGGTCCGGGAAGCGTCCGGGGGTGCCAGCGCCGGGTCCGGGAGGCGAGCCGCTGTCCCGTGCGCAGCGCCCCGGGACAGCGGCTCGCCTC
>NZ_JBTYMC010000550.1:0-2293 GCF_054880855.1 Streptomyces sp. S6
CGTGCTCGGGCAGCAGGGCCGCGAACTGGTCCCACAGGGGTTCGAGCAGGCATGATGGCAGGACAGGCACGAGCCCTCCGGTGATCACTGAGCGTAGAGAACTCCATGATCACCCCGGCTCGTGCCTGCTCTGCGTCCGGGGCACCCAGCCGATCACCCAACACGCCTACTGCCGGACTCTCTAAGATCGCACCGGCAGTCCAGGCGATCACGCAGTGCCGGAAGGGGCGATCGGGTGAAAGAGTCCGGGCAGGGCATTCAGGTGAAGCAGACGGACGAGGCCAGGCGCGTCCGTCCGATGAAGAAGATCGCGGTGCGGCGGACCGAGCCGATCAAGGTGACGTCGGCGCCGTTCAACCACCAGCCGCTTCCCACTCCGTGACCCGGGACGGCCGCGAGACGGTGCCCGGGGGCGGACACCTCCGGGCACACCGCTCCCCCGGCCCGGCGGGCACGGCCGGCTCGCATCCCGGAGTCCGGGATTTCCGGTGACATCCTGGCGTTCCATCCGCTGACCTTCGTGCCGGACGGTCCCGATGTCGTCGTGGGACGCAAGGACACCGGCACCTACGCCGCGTTCCCCGCGGACGGCGCCGGCCTCCTGATGCGGTTACAGGACGGCACCGGCACGCACGAGGCGCAGCGGTGGTACCGCGAGCGCTACGGCGAGGACGTCGACATGGCGGACTTCGTGGAGACGCTCCGGGACCTCGGTTTCGTCCGCGAGCCGGGCGCGGCGGACGCTCCCGCCGTGCCGCGGCGGCCGCGCTGGCACCGGCTGGGCCGGGCCGCCTTCTCGTGGCCGGCCTGGCTCCTCTACGCCGGCGTCTGCGGGTACGCCCTGTTCCTGACGGCCGCGCACCCGTCCCTGCGGCCGGGTCACGAGAAACTCTTCTTCACGCCGTCGTTCGTGCTGGTGGAGGCGGGACTGTTCCTCGGGCAGATACCGGGGATCTTCTTCCATGAGGCCATGCACGCGCTGGCCGGCCGAAGGCTCGGCGTCCCGTCGCGGCTCGCTCTCGGCAACCGCCTCCACATCCTGGTCTTCGAGACGGACCTGAGCGGGCTGTGGAGCGTTCCCCGCGGCTCCCGCTATCTCCCGCTGCTGGCCGGGATGCTCGCCGACCTCCTCTGGTTCTCGCTGCTGACGATCTCGGCCCGGCTCGCCGGCCCGCACGCCCTTCCCGGCACGTTCTTCCTGGCCCTGGCGCTGGCCACGCTGCTGCGGCTCGCCTGGCAGTTCTGTTTCCACCTGCGCACCGACGTGTACCAGGTGCTCGTGACAGCACTGCGGTGCGTGAACCTGCACCGGACGACCACGGAGTATCTCGCCAACCGCGCGCACCGCGTCCTGCGCCGCGCCGCGCCGTACGACGAGCGCCGCTGGCACCCGCGTGACCGGCAGGTCGCCCGCTGGTACAGCCATCTCTTCGTCCTGGGCTGGCTGTTCACGCTGGGCATGCTGGCCTGGATCGGCATCCCTGCCGCGGTCACGGTCCTCACCGGCGTCGCCGCGCGGCTGGCCGCCGGTGACCCGTTCGGCGCCCCGTTCCTGGACAGCTGCCTGGTCCTCCTGCTGAACCTCGTGCCGCCCGCGACGGTCGCCGTCCTGGTGCTGCGCCGGCGGCGGGCCGGACGCAGGGCGGGCCCACCCGCGCGCCGGCCGCATCACTGACCCTCCACGACGGATCGGAACGAGACATGTCGAGTCATCTCCGGATCAGCGGGCCCTACCGGCGTGACCGGCGGGCCGCCTGGGAGGAGGTCGCCCCGGCCGGGACCACGCTGGTGAGCGACAGCCACAGCCGGCTGCGGGGAATCTACTCGGGCACCGGCACCCTGCTGCGCCGGCTGGTCCCGCTGGTGTACGAGCACGCCCCCGAGCTGGTGCACGCGCACGCCACGGAGATCCTCTACGTGGCGCCGGAGCTGAACGGGCTCATCGCCCCCGAGGTGTTCCGCCCGATCCCCGCCGAGGTGTACCGGGAGCACCGGCGTTTCCTCGTGCGCGCCTACTCCACCGTACGGCCCCTGCTGCTCGCCTACAGCCTCACGGACTTCCTGAGGAAGTGCGCCGCCCTGCCCCGGCCGGGCCGTCTGAGCTGCTACTTCGAGAACGTGCACGCCGCCGACGAACTGGACCGCGAGTTCCTGGCCGTCCTGGTCCGCCGGGTGGACCCCGCGCAGCTGACGGTGGGCCTGGGCACGACAAACGAGCCGCTGCCGGAGGGCGTCGCGGCCGCGGTGGCCCGGTACACCCGCACCCATGCGGCGCCGGCGCCCGTGCCGGGCG
>NZ_JBTYMC010000551.1:0-2290 GCF_054880855.1 Streptomyces sp. S6
GTGAGGACGACGAGGTCGGGGGCGGCGTCGTCGTGCGCCGCGCCGCTGCAAGCGGTGAGTGCCGCGAGAGCGAGGACGCCCAGTGCGGCCGCCGCGGCACGGCTGCGAGATCGTCTCATCGGTCGTCCTCCTGGACTTACGGGTGGGTGCGGGAGCGTGAGGCCGGGGGCGATGCGCTCCCCGGCCTCACACCGAACGGGTCCGGCTGCGGTCAGCCGCGGGGCGCCGTGCCGAACAGCGAGCGGTACAGCTTGCCGTACAGCTCGGTGTTGTTCTGGCTGGCGGCGAACCGGCTGCCGCCCGGCCCGTAGGCGTAGATCGGCACATCGGCGCCGGTGTGGTTGCCGGAGAGATAGCTCAGCCAGAGGCTCGCCTCGGGGCTGCCGTCCTTGACGCCGGCCGCGTCGTCCGGGGTGCGGAACGTGGCGGGGCCGAAGTTCTTGACGTCGCCGGAGCCGGCGCCGTTGACGATGCCGGAGGAGCGGGCCGGGTCCTTGGCGCCCGACGCCGTGCGGGACGGCGTGGAGTTGTTCGCCGTGTTCCCGGAGTCGGCGTTGGCCGGGGGCGCGACCGCCTCCGCGTTGGTGTAGCTGCCCTTCTCGATGATGTTGAAGCCGGCGCACTCGTGATCGGCCGTCACGACGACCAGGGTGTGGCCGTCCTTCCTGGCGAAGTCGACGGCGGCCTTGACGGCGTCGTCGAACGCCTTGATCTCGCCGAGGGTCTGCGCGGCGTCGTTGGCGTGCGAGCGCTTGTCGATCTGCGCGCCCTCGACCTGGAGCAGGAAGCCCTTCTTGGAACGGCCGCCCAGCAGCGACAGGGACTTCCTGGTCATCTCCGCGAGTGTCGGCTCCTGCTTCTGCGGGGCACCGCCGGGCAGCTGCGCCTTGGCCTGCTCCACGGTCAGGTTGCCCCGGTTGAACAGGCCGATGACCTTCTTGCCCTTGGCCGCGTCCAGGTCCGCCTTGGTGGCGACCTTCTGGCTGGCCGCGGTCTGCGCGGGAAGCGCCGGGTCGCCGAAGTTGCCGAGCACCCGGTAACCCTGCGCCTCAAGCGCCTTCTGGTCGTCCGGCTCGAAGCGGGCCATGCCGCCGCCGAAGATCACGTCGGCGGTGCCGTTGCGGGCGATCTGCTCGGCGATCGGGGTGATCAGGGTCCGGTCGGCGGGCTTGTCCTCGAAGGAGCCGTCGGCCTTCTTCGGCAGGCAGGCCGCGTCCGAGTAGACCGGGCCCTGGCAGCCGCGCAGCAGGGCGTGGCTCATCATGGCGGCCGGGGTGGCGTCGGTGACCTCGGCCGTGGAGACGTTGCCGGTGGCGAAGCCGGCCTTCTTGGCCCGCTCCATCAGCGTGCCGACACGCTTCTCGTAGGCGTCGACGCCGATCGCCGCGTTGTACGTCTTCACGCCGGACGACCAGGCGGTGGCCGAGCTGGCCGAGTCGGTGACCAGCGCGGGCTGGGCGCTGCCCTTCTCCACTGCGTAGGTGGCCACGGCGCCGTAGTTCGGCAGCCGCTCCATGTTCAGCTTGCCCGTGGCGCCGTAGTAGCGCTCACGGCCCGCGGTGACGTGGGTGCGCCCCATGCCGTCGCCCAGCAGGTAGATCACGTTGCGGATCTCGCCGCCGCCGACGTGCTCCTGGGGCACGGAGCTCGCGGTGACCGTCGTACCCGCGGCGACGGCGCTCGTCACGGCGAGCACCGTCAGTGATCTGAATGACTTGAGTCTCATGGGCACGAAGCCAAGCGCCGCAAAGTGAACGTAAACCGAGTCACAAGCGTCTCTCAAGCGAACACGCTCACCTTACTTTCCGCTTCCCGGAAGTTAACCACGCTCTCACCTCTCAACTCGTTTTCGGGACACGGGTGTTGAGCCGGGCTCACCCTGCACTGTCGGGAAGCTCCGGAGAGCCGAACCCCCGCTCCGCGCGCGGGGAGGGTGCGCCCGCCATGCCGTCGGCGGCCAGTGCGGTGCGCAAGTAGGGCAGGATGCCCCGGTCGAGCAG
This sequence comes from Streptomyces sp. S6, assembly GCF_054880855.1. NCBI lineage: Bacteria > Bacillati > Actinomycetota > Actinomycetes > Kitasatosporales > Streptomycetaceae > Streptomyces > Streptomyces sp. S6. The sequence continues at coordinate 2,001 of NZ_JBTYMC010000551.1, forward strand.
GGCCTGCTCCCACACGGCGCGGGCACGGGCCACCGCGAGGTTCGCCTCGTCGGAGGTGGAGCGGTCGCGCAGTGCCGTCACCAGCAGCCAGCCGAACCCGGCCAGCGCGGATACGACCGCCGCGCCGGTGGCCACCAGCGCGGCGAGCAGCAGCGCCTCGGAGAGCCGTGATCCGGCACCGGCCGTCCTGAGGCCGAAGCCGAGCATGGCGAAGACGGCCGCCGCGCCCGCCGAGAGCGCCGGCACCACCACCGCCAGCGCCGAGAGCGGCCCGCCCGTGGCGTCGTCCG
>NZ_JBTYMC010000552.1:0-2276 GCF_054880855.1 Streptomyces sp. S6
GGGGGGGGGGGGGGGGGGGAGGTCGTACGGAACCTGCCGCACGGAGGGGCGTGCGGAGAGGCGTGCCACCGCTCCGTCGGCGGCCGATCACACCGAGTATGCGAGTGATGATAGTCCCAACGGTTTAGCTTTCAAGATTGACCGTCGGGTAACCTCTACGACCCCTTGTTCGCGAACTCCCTTGCCCCGTACGCCGGTTCAGTCCCCGATCCGGTCCAGCTGACGGAGCCGGTTCGTCGCGTCGAGCGCCGCGACCTTGTAGGACTCCGCCAGCGTCGGGTAGTTGAACACCGCGTCGACCAGGTAGTCGACCGTGCCCCCACAGCCCATCACCGACTGCCCTATGTGGATCAGCTCCGTCGCCCCGCTCCCGAAGCAGTGCACCCCGAGCAGCCTGCGGTCCACCGGCGACACCAGCAGCTTCAGCATGCCGTGCGCGTCCCCGATGATCTGACCCCGCGCCAGCTCCCGGTACCGGGCCACCCCCACCTCGAACGGCACGGACTCCTCGGTGAGCTGATCCTCGGTGCGGCCGACGAAACTGATCTCCGGGATGGTGTAGATGCCGATCGGCTGGAGGTCGTGCATCCGCCCCGCCGGCTCCCCGAACGCGTGGTACGCCGCCGCCCGGCCCTGCTCCATCGACGTCGCCGCGAGCGCCGGATAGCCGATGACGTCCCCGACCGCGTAGATGTGCGGGACCTGCGTGCGGTAGAACTCGTCCACCGCTATCCGGCCGCGCGGATCCGCCGCCAACCCCGCGTTCTCCAGCGTGAGTTCGGCCGTCAGGCCCTGCCGGCCCGCCGAGTACATCACCGCGTCCGACGGGATCTTCTTGCCGCTCTCCAGCACCGTCAGCGCGCTGTGCCGGTGCTGCTCCACCGCCGCGACCGTCTCCCCGAACCGGAACGTCACGGCCAGGTCCCGCAGGTGGTACTTGAGCGCCTCGACGATCTCCACGTCACACATGTCCAGCATCGCCGGACGCCGCTCCACCACGGTCACCTTGCTGCCGAGCGCCGCGAACATGCTGGCGTACTCCATGCCGATCACACCGGCGCCGACGATGACCATCGACCTCGGGACCCGCTCGATCGTCAGCACGTCGTCCGAGTCGAGGATCGTCCGCCCGTCGAACTCCACGGTCTCCGGGCGGGCCGGGCGCGTGCCGGTCGCGATCACGATGTGCTCCGCCGTCAACAGCCGCTCCTGGCCGGTGACTTCGCGCAGGGCCACGGTGTGCGGGTCGACGAAACGGCCCGTCCCTGCGAACAGGGGGACCTGGTTGCGGGCCAACTGGCTGCGGATGACGTCCACTTCGAGACTCACGACATGCTGGGTGCGGGCCGTGAGGTCGGCGACGGTGATGTTCTCCTTGAGCCGGTAGCTCTGCCCGTACAGATCCCGCTGGGTGAGCCCGGTGAGATACAGCACCGCCTCCCGCAGGGTCTTGGACGGGATCGTGCCGGTGTGCAGGGAGACACCGCCGACCATGTCACCACGGTCGACGACAGCGACGGAGCGGCCGAGTTTCGCCGCCGCGATGGCGGCTTTCTGGCCGCCGGGACCGGAACCGAGTACGAGCATGTCGAAATCGGGCACGGACGGAGTCTGACAGGGGGTCGGGCCGCGGGGAAGGGGACGCCGGGGTTACGGCAGCAGCTTGTCCAGGGCCGCCGGGCCCTCCGCCGCCAGTTTCTGTTCGGCCCACGCGAGGTTCTGGGGCGTGAGGTCGCGCCCGGAGGCGAGGACGAGATCCTCCGCCGTCACCTCCGTACCGGTACGGGTGTGGAGCAGGGCGTCAGGGGTGGCACGGTCCTCGGAGGGGTTCGTCATGGCCTGGGCTCCTCTGGTGCGGTCGTCGAATCCACTATCGCCACTCATCGAGCGGCCCGCATGTGCGCGTGCCCGGGACGGGGGCGCCGGGAAACCCGTTGGACGCCGTCTGCCCCGCCGTCGTATCGTCCTACCGCACGCCCGAGACGAACGGAAGGAGGCGAGTGCCATGCAGTCCATGACGACCCCGCGCTCCCTCCCCGCCGCCGTCGCGTGCCGCGTCTGACCTGCCCGGGAGCGCTTCACCCGAAGTACCGCCACCCGGAGGAATCCATGACCGACCTGGTCATCCGCGCGCTCGACGAGACCGACGCGCACCTGTTCCACACCCAAGGGCGCCGCCGACGCGGTCGAGGTTGCCGGTGAGGATGTTGAGGACGTCCACGAGCCAGCTGGCGAGCGTGCCGTACGGGACCGTGCAGCTGCCGATCCGCGCGTAC
>NZ_JBTYMC010000553.1:0-2263 GCF_054880855.1 Streptomyces sp. S6
CGCCGAGTCCGTCGGCGTCCGCGCCGCCGTCCGCCAGGGCGAGGCCGCGCGGGCGGGCCGGGCCGGCCCCGGGGAGGGCGGGGGTGTGGGGTCCGCCGTCGAAGTCCTGGACCCGCCAGGTCCCGTTGCCCCGGCGGTCCTCGTCGAACCACCAGACGGCCGCGTCGGTGTCGACGGCGTACAGGAGGGTGCCGTGCGGGCGGTCGGTGACCTGGCGGGCGGTCGCGGTGGCCCGGTTCCAGGCGAAGATCTCGCAGCGGCCGTCGGCGTCGCCCGCGTAGGCCATCCGGTCGGGGTCGGTGGGGCAGACGGCGGGCAGTACGGGCCGGTACACGCCGTAGCCCCGCCCGCTCACCGCACGCTCCTCTCGGGTTCGCGCGCCGGCGCCTCCTCGTCGCGCAGGTACGTCACGCGGCGGGTCGCGTACAGCGCCAGCAGGGCGAGGGCGCCCGCGCAGCCGAGGCCGACCGTCCGGCCGCCGTACGCGGAGACCAGGACTCCGGCCGTGAGCGGCGCGAGGGCCGCGAGTCCCTCACCGGCCGTGTCCAGCACCGTGCCGACGCGGGCCTGGAGCGCGTCGGGGACCACGAGGACGGCGCGTGCGTGCAGGACGATCACGACGGACGGCGCGGTGCAGGAGACGGCGCCGAGCAGCAGGCCGTAGCCCCAGGTCGTGCTGGTGAACGCGAGGCCGGCGGCGGTCGGCACCATGGTCCACGAGGCCGTCGCGACGATCAGGGCGCGGGGCAGGCGCCGTACCAGCCAGGGGGCGAGGAGCGCGCCGAGGAGTCCGCCGGCGCCGGCGAAGGTGAGGATCAGGCCGATGGAGGAGGCGGTGGCGCCGCGTGCCTGCGCGCTGAAGACGGCGTGGTAGTAGAGGGCGCCGAGTACGGCGTTGAGTCCCGCCGTCCACAGCGTGACGAAGCGGAGGAAGCCGTCGGTCCACACGAACCGTACGCCCCGGGCCAGTTCGGAGAGGAAGGAGGCGGCCGGGCGGTCCCGTTCGGGGGTCAGGTCGGTGCGCATGGCCCGGACGAGGGCGGCGGACAGGAGGAAGGAGAGGGCGTCGGCGAGGAACGGCGCCCATCGGGCCAGTTGGTAGAGGGCGCCGCCGAGGGTGGGGCCGGCGATCTGGGTGGCCTGGTCGCGGGCCTGGAGGCCGCCGATCGCGTGGGGGTGGTCGGCCGGTGGGACGAGCCTGCGGATCGTGCCGTGCGCGGCGGCCGTCCAGCACGCGCTCGCCGCCTGGGTCACGCAGGCTGCGGCGAGGAGGTGGGCGAAGGTGGTCCGGTGCCAGGCCACGGCGGCGAACACGGTCGCCGTGGCGGTGGCCGCCACGAGTGCGGAGCGGGTCATCATGGGTCCGCGGGGGCTGCGGTCCGCGAGGACTCCCGCGAAGGGGGCGGCGGCGAGGCCGCTCACGAGGGCGGCGGAGGCGAGCATTCCCACGAGGGCCGGCGGATATCCCGCTCCCAGTAATACCAGGGGGAGTGCGAGAACAGACGCGTGAGTTCCGAGTCCGTCTATCGCACCGGCCGTCCAGAATAATCGAAAGTCCCGCTTACCGGAGAATACAGAAGGCGGAACATGTAAATGCTCGTCCCCGTGCTGTCTGTCCATCAGGCGGCCCCTCCCGCATTGCCGGCCGTGGAGAGCGCCCAGCGTAGCGAGCACTCCCCCTTTTCGCAATGCTGTGCACACGCCGCTATTTCGATCTCCATTCGATCAGCGGGACGACGTGTGAGCGGGGGTTTTATCGACGGACAAGATATTCAATGACGAATAGCGGAATCAAACCTTTCGCAAAAATACCGCCGCGGATCAGCGCGCGACGTGAGCCGATCCGCCGCGCATCAGGGTCTCGACCTCGGTGAGGGTCGCCATGGAGACGTCGCCGGGGGTGGTCATGACGAGGGCGCCGTGGGCGATCCCGTAGGCGAGGGCGTGTTCCAGGGGTGTGCCGGTGAGGAGTCCGTGGATGAGGCCGGCCGCGAAGCCGTCGCCGGAGCCGACCCGGTCCAGGACGTGCAGTCCGCGCATCCGGGGGCCGGTGACGAGCCCGGCCTCCGTGGACCAGGCGATCCCCGACCAGTCGTTGACTCCGGCCGACGGCACGTCACGCAGGGGTGTCGCGAGGACCTTCACCCCGGGGAGCAGTCCGGCGGCCTCGGCGAGGGCGTCCCCCGCCGCGTCGGCGGTGATGCGTCGGTCGCCGGGGTGTTTCCCGGCCAGCCCGAGCGCGCCCACGACGACGTCGGCGTGC
>NZ_JBTYMC010000554.1:0-2259 GCF_054880855.1 Streptomyces sp. S6
GTGCCCGAGCGCCGCTGGCGCCTGCACGCGCGCCGCGAGGAGGTCGCGCAGCGGGGTGTCCCGCCAGCCGAGGTTCGCCGCGTAGACGGCGACGCCGCGCGCCTCGTCGATGATGCCGGGGACGGCGAGGCCCGCCGCGCGCGCGGGTTCGCCGAACTCCCGTACGCCGTACGCCCGGAGGTCCGCCGCGAAGTCGAGGACGCCCTCGATCACCGCCTCGACGCCCCGTTCCCGGGCCGTGGGCCTGCGGTCGCGGTACAGCAGCGCGCCGTCCGCGCCGACCAGGGCGCCCTTCATCGCGGTGCCGCCCACGTCGAGGGCGATGACATGTCTCACGGTGACCAGTGTGGCCGAGGACCCGGAAGAGGTCTAGTCCACTCGTGTGGTGTAGACCTTTACCCGACTGTCGAACGATTGCGTGGAGTGGGCAACAGTGGTGAAGCGGGGCTGGGTCGGGGCCGTGGCGGCGATGGCGATGACGGTGGGGGTAGGGGGCTGCGGGATACTCGGGGGTGACTCCGGAAGAGTGACCCTGAGACTCGTCGCCGCGGACTACGGGGACAGCGCGGCCAACAGCTCCACCAAGTACTGGGCGACCGTCGTCAAGGCGTACGAGGAGAAGCATCCCGACGTCGAGGTCAAGGTCAGCGTGTACTCCTGGAACGACGTCGACGCCAAGGTGAAGGCCATGGTGGACGCCGGGGACGCGCCCGATCTCGCGCAGATCGGGTCGTACGCCGACTACGCCGCCGAGGACCGTCTCTACCGGGCGGGCGACCTGCTCTCCATCCACACCCAGGCCGACTTCGTCTCCCAGCTCGCGAACGCCGGCAAGGTGCACGGGCAGCAGTACGGGATGCCGTTCGCCTCCTCCACGCGGCTCCTCTTCTACAACAAGGGCCTCTTCGCCAAGGCCGGCATCAGCTCGCCGCCCACCACCTGGGACGAACTCGCCGCCGACGCCGCCAAATTGAAGGACGCCGACGTCAAGTACCCGTACGCCCTGCCGCTCGGGCCCGAGGAGGCACAGGCCGAGGCCATGCAGTGGATGCTCAGCGGGGGCGGGGGGCTCACCACCACCGCCGGGACCTACAGCATCGACTCCGCGGAGAACGTCCAGACCTTCACCTGGCTCAAGGACAAGCTCGTCGACAAGGGCCTCACCGGCCCGGTCGCCCCCGCCCAGCTCAACCGCGCCACCGCGTTCACCTCCTTCGCCGCCGGCGACGTCGGCATGCTCATCGGCCACCCCTCCCTCATGCGCGCCGCCCGCGACAAGGGCGTCCAGTACGGGATGGTCCCCATGCCCGGCAAGTCCGGTGTCCGGCCCCTGACCATGGGTGTCGCCGACTGGATGACCGCGTTCAAGCAGCACGGGAACGGGGATCAGATCGGCAAGTTCCTCGACTTCGTCTACGACGAGGAGAACGTCCTCGCCTTCTCCCGCGAGTACGACCTCCTGCCGGTGACCTCCTCCGCCTCCGCGACCATGTCCACGGCCCCCGAGGACCGCGACCTGGAGCCCTTCCTCGCGCAGCTCCCCCTCTCCCAGCTGTACCCCGCCGGCCGCACGTCCTGGGCGTCGGTCGCCGCGTCCATCAAAAAGAACATCGGCGCGGCAGTAGCTCCCAGCGGTGACCCCGAGAACGTCCTGCGCAACCTGGAGACGAACGCGATGGCCGTCGAGAGCCGAATGTCGTAACCCAGGGCTACTGTCGAGGCATGCCGGACCATCCCTCCCCAGAACTACCCCCCCGAGAACTGACCATCCTCGCCCTGGAACGCCGCCCCTTCCCCGGCCCCGGCGCCAAGGAACGAGCCATCCGCGAAGAACTCGGCCTCTCCCCCGTCCACTACTACCAACTCCTCAACGCCCTCCTCGACGATCCCCGCGCGCTGCGGGCGGATCCGGTGACGGTCAACCGCTTGCGGAGGGTTCGGGAGGGGAGGCGGGAGGAGCGGTAGGGGGAGCGGGCTGGGGAGGCGTTCGGACCGCGACTCCACGGCGGCCGTCCACGCAGTTCCCCGCGCTCCTAGAAGACTGGGCCAGCCACCGTGCGAAGGCGCGGACGTGCTTGCCTGACGACGGTGGCCGGCTGCGTCTTTCTCAGGGGCGCGGGGAACTGCGCGAACACCCCAGCTGGCCCGGCAGTCGAAGTTGTGCAGGCGCTGCGTGGACGTGACTGCCGACGATGGCGGCCAGCCCCGTTTTTTCAGGGGCGCGGGGAACTGCGCGATCAGCCACGGACGGCCCGCAGC
>NZ_JBTYMC010000555.1:0-2259 GCF_054880855.1 Streptomyces sp. S6
CCTGGGCACCGAAGTGACCCTCGCCGCCTGCGACGCGGGCGACCGCGACACCCTCGCCGCCCTGATCGCCGAACACCCGCCGCACGCCGTCGTCCACATCGCCGGCGTCACCGCCCTCACCCGGCTCGCCGACACCACCCCCGAGGGCCTGGCCGAGGCCGCCGCCGGAAAGGCCGACGGCGCCCGCCACCTCGACGAACTGACAGCCCATCTGGACCTGGACGCCTTCGTCCTGTTCTCCTCCGGCGCCGCCGTCTGGGGCGGCGCCCACCAGGCCGCCTACGCCGCCGCCAACGCCCACCTCGACGCCCTCGCCGCCGACCGCCGCGCCCGAGGCCGCACCGCCACCTCCATCGCCTGGGGAAGCTGGGGCGGCGGAGGCATGGTCGACGCCACCACCCAACGCCTCTTCGACCGGCTCGGCCTGCGCGGCATGGACCCGGACACCGCCCTCGCCGCGCTCTTCGACGCGGTCGGCGCAGGCGAGACCACCCTCACCGTCACCGCCATGGACTGGCCGACGTTCGCCGCCGGCTACTCGGCCGCCCGCCGCCGCCCGCTCCTGGACGACATCCCGGAAGCCCAACCCCAGGACGAGACCCCCGCAGGCCTCGCCGAACAGCTCGCCGCCCTCGGCGACCGCGAACGCGACCGGCACCTCCTGCACCTGGTGCGCGGCGCCGTCGCCGCCGCCCTCGGCCACCCCGACCCCGAAGCGGTCCCCGCCACCGGCGCCTTCCGCGACCTCGGCATCGACTCCGTCACCGCCGTCGACCTGCGCAACCGGCTCACCGCCGCCACCGGACTCACCCTCCCGACCACCCTTGCCTTCGACCACCCCACCCCGGCCGCAGTCGCCGCCGAACTCCGCACCCGAGTCCTCGCCACCCCGGCCGCCCCGCGCACCGAGACACGCGCCGACGTCGGTGCCGACGACCTCATCGCCGTCGTCGGCATGGCCTGTCGCTTCCCCGGCGGCGTCCAAAGCCCCGAGGACCTGTGGCGGCTCGTCGCCGAAGGCCGCGACGGCATCGGCGGCTTCCCCACCGACCGGGGCTGGTCCACCACCGTCGACGTCGCCACCGACCGGGGCGGCTTCCTGCCCGAACTGGCCGACTTCGACGCCGCGTTCTTCGGTGTCTCGCCGCGCGAGGCGCTCGCCATGGACCCCCAGCAGCGGCTGCTCCTGGAGGTGTCCTGGGAGGCCCTGGAGCGCACCGGCCTCGACCCCCTCGCCCTGCGCGGCTCCCGCACCGGCGTCTACGTCGGCGCGGGCAACTTCGACTACGCCTCCCTCGCCCTCACCACCGAGGAGGGCAAGGACTACGCCCTGACCGGCTCGGCCGGCAGCGTCGCCTCCGGGCGGATCTCCTACGTCCTCGGTCTGGAGGGGCCCGCCGTCACCGTCGACACCGCCTGCTCCTCCTCCTTGGTCGCCCTGCACAGCGCGGTGCGCGCCCTCACGGAGGACGAGTGCGAACTCGCCCTCGTGGGCGGCGCCGCCGTCATGGCGACCACCACGGCCTTCGAGTCGTTCACCCGACAGGGCGGGCTGGCCGCCGACGGCCGCTGCAAGTCGTTCGCCGACGCCGCCGACGGCACCGGCTGGGGTGAGGGCGTCGGCGTCCTCGTCGTGGAACGGCTCTCCGACGCCCGGCGCAACGGGCACGAGGTGCTGGCGATCGTCCGGGGGTCCGCGATCAACCAGGACGGTGCCTCCAACGGGCTGACCGCGCCGAACGGTCCCTCGCAGCAGCGGGTGATCGGCGCCGCCCTCGCCGCAGCCGGGCTCACCCCCGCCGACGTCGACGCCGTCGAGGCGCACGGCACCGGCACCCGGCTCGGTGACCCCATCGAGGCGCAGGCGCTCCTCGCCGCGTACGGGCAGGACCGCGAACACCCGCTGTACCTCGGCTCGTTGAAGTCGAACATCGGTCACACCCAGGCCGCCGCCGGGGTCGCCGGGGTCATCAAGACGGTCCTCGCCCTGCGTGCGGGTGTCCTGCCGAAGACCCTGCACGTGGACGAGCCGAGCAAGCAGGTCGACTGGAACTCCGGTGCCGTTTCCCTGCTCACCGAGGCACAGCCCTGGCCCGAGACGGGCCGCCCTCGCCGCGCGGCCGTCTCGGCGTTCGGCATCAGCGGGACCAACGCCCACGTCATCCTGGAGCAGGCCCCGCAGCCCGCGCCCGACGAGCGCGCCCGCGTGATGCCCGCCGTCCCCGTCCTGCTGTCCGCCCGCAGCACCACCGCCCTGCG
>NZ_JBTYMC010000556.1:0-2242 GCF_054880855.1 Streptomyces sp. S6
CGGTCGAGGCGTCATTGTCGACGGCGTTCCCGGCCGACCAGCCGGAGCCGTAGACCGACGACGAGGTCGCCGCCCTGCCGTGGGCGAGGTTCAGTTTCGCCGCGAGTCCCTTCTTCGTCGAGGCCCACCGCCGCCCCGAGCCGCCGTACCACGCGGGCCCGGCGGCGGCGGGGCTCGGCGCGACCGCGATGTGCGACGTCAGCGACGGCCTGATCGCCGATCTCGGGCACATCGCCGAGTCCAGCAAGGTCCGCATCGACATCCGTACCGAGGCCATCGACATTCCCACCCAGATGAACGACATCGGCCACGCCGTCGGCGTCGACCCCATCCAGTGGGTGCTGACCGGGGGAGAGGACCACGCGATCGTGGCGACCTTCCCGCCGGACGTGAAACTCCCCGCCCGCTGGAAGGTCATCGGCGAGGTCCTCGGCCCCTCCGCGCTGCCTCAGGTGACCGTGGACGGCGCTCCCTGGGCCCGGGGCGGCGGCTGGGACCACTTCGGAGAAGTGGAGTGACCCCGCCGCGTGTGCTGACGGTCGCCGGATCCGACTCCGGCGGCGGCGCCGGCATCCAGGCCGACCTCAAGACGATGCTCGCCCTCGGCGTCCACGGCATGAGCGTCGTGACCGCCGTCACCGCCCAGAACTCCCTGGGCGTCCAGGGCGCCTGGGAACTCCCCGCCGACGCCGTCCGCGCCCAGTACCGCAGCGTCGTCGACGACATCGGCGTCCAGGCCGTGAAGACCGGCATGCTCGCCTCCGCGGAACTCGTCGAGACGGTCGCCGAGCTGCTGACGACGACGGCGGCACCCGTCGTCGTCGACCCCGTCGGCGTCTCCAAGCACGGCGACCCCCTCCTCGCCGCCTCCGCGCTCGACTCCGTACGCCACCGGCTCCTCCCGGCGGCCACGGTCGCCACCCCCAACCTCGACGAGGTCCGCCGGCTGACCGGCGTGCGCGTCGAGTCGGAGGCGGGGATGCGGGACGCCGCGAAGGCGGTGCTGGAGTTCGGGCCGGGGTGGGCGCTGATCAAGGGCGGGCATCTGGCCGGGGACGCCGTGGACCTGCTCACGGACGGGAGCGAGGAGCACTGGCTCAGGTCACCCCGGTACGACAACCGCCACACCCACGGCACCGGGTGCACGCTGGCGTCGGCGATCGCGTCGGAGCTGGCGAAGGGGGCGGCCGTGCCGGAGGCGGTCACGGCGGCGAAGGGGTACGTCACCGGGGCGATCCGGGCCGGGTTCGCGCTCGGCGGGGGGATCGGGCCGGTGGATCACGGCTGGGTGTTCAGGCCTTAGCCGGCCTTGGACGTGCAGAAAGCCGGTTCACTCGAAAGTGAACCGGCTTCTTGCGGCGAACCAGCAGTGGCTACGCGCTCAGCGGCGAAGCGTCAGCGCGAAACCTTGCCGGCCTTGATGCACGAGGTGCAGGCGTTCACGCGCTTCGGCGTCCCACTGACCACGGTACGCACGCGCTGGATGTTCGGGTTCCAGCGACGGGACGTACGGCGGTGCGAGTGCGAGATGTTGTTGCCGAAGCCCGGACCCTTGCCGCAGACGTCGCAGTTAGCAGCCACCGGTCACTCCAAAGACTTCAGATGCACTTACGGATGATCCCGGCATGCCGGGATCGAGATCGAGGATCTGGAAGTGGCGGTGCCGGGGGAATGGCCCGATCGGATCGGGCAACCGGAGCAGCATACAACGACCGCTCCCGTTGAACGAAACTACCACGATCGGACTACGCTGCGTCCAACCCAGCAGCTCAGGGAGGCGCAGGTGGCGCAGGTGCCGCAGACATTCCTCGATGCTCTCGCGGTGCGCACCTGGTGCGGCCTCGCGCTGCGCGCCCTCGGCGGGGCCCGCGAGGAGATCGACGCGATCAACGTCTACCCGGTCGCGGACGGGGACACCGGCACCAACCTCTACCTGACCCTGGAGTCCGCCGCGACGGCCGTGGAGGCCGTGTTCGCGGCCCACGAACCCGGCACGCCGTCCCTCGCCGACACCGTGCACGCCCTGGCCCACGGCGCCCTCATAGGCGCGCGCGGGAACTCCGGGACGATCCTCGCCCAGCTCCTGCGCGGCATGGCCCAGACCCTCGCCGCCGACGGTGACACCCCTCACACCTTCGTCATCATGTCCGGCGGCATCGACCTCTCCGTCGGCGCGATCGTCGCCCTCGCCTCCGTGTGGGCGACCACCGTCGCCACCCAGGAGTACGGGTTCGCCGGGATC
>NZ_JBTYMC010000557.1:0-2241 GCF_054880855.1 Streptomyces sp. S6
CCACCCTCGCGCCCGGCCACCCGGCGGGCGAGGGCCGACCGGTGCGCCCCCGGGGCCGTACGGCCCTGCGGCCCGAGGTGGCCGGAAAGACACGGACCGGCACACCGCACGGGACGACCGGCCACTTCCCCTGGGCCGTTCGGCCCCTGGGAGGCCCACGCGGCGCCGCCCACCGTGGGGGTATGACACAGCGCAGATCCGTGGTCGTGATCGGGGTCGGGAACGAGTTCCGGCGCGACGACGGCGTGGCCCACGCCGTCGTCGCCCGGCTGCGGGAACGGGCGGGAGAGCACAGGCTGCCCCCGGGGACCGTCCTGGCCACCTGTGACGGCGACCCCGCCCGGCTGATCGGACTCTGGGAGGGCGCCGCGCTCGCCGTGGTCGTCGACGCCGCCCACGCCCACCCCGGCACCCCCGGCCGCGTGCACCGCATCGCCCTCGACGGCAACCGCCTGGCCCCGCCCTCGGCCACCAGCTCCCACGGCCTCGGCCTCGGCGAGGCCGTCGAACTCGCCCGGACCCTGGACCGCCTGCCCGGCCACCTCGTCGTGTACGCCGTGGAAGGCGCCGACGGCTCCTTCGGCACGGGCCTGTCACCCGCCGTCGCCGCCGCCGTACCCCTGCTCGCCGCAGCCGTCGAGGACGAGATCGCCCACTACCGCGCCACGGCCTCCGCCCCCGGAGCGCGGCCGTGACCGCGCACCGCTTCCACGTGGAGGGCACCGTCCAGGGAGTCGGCTTCCGGCCCTTCGTCCACCGCACCGCCGCCGAACTCGGCCTGGACGGCTGGGTCGCCAACGTCGACGGCCACGTCGAGGGGGAGGTCGCCGGCCCGCCGGCCGCCGTCCAGCGGTTCGCCGTCCGGTTGCGGCGGAACGCGCCGCCGCTCGCCCGGGTCCGCCGGGTCCGGCTGGCGGACAGCCCGCAGGCACCGGCGCACACCCCCGGCTTCGAGGTCCGCCGCAGCCTGCCCGCCCGTTCCGGCACCCGCGAGATCCCGGCCGACGCGGCGATCTGCGCCGCCTGCCTGCGGGAACTGCGCGACCCCGCCGACCGCCGCCACCGCTACCCGTTCGTCAACTGCTGCGACTGCGGCCCCCGCGCCACGATCATCGAGGACCTGCCCTACGACCGCGTCCGCACCACCATGCGCCGCTTCCCCCTGTGCCCGCCGTGCGCCACCGAGTACGCCGACCCCGCCGACCGCCGTTTCCACGCCGAACCCCTCGCCTGCCCCGCCTGCGGCCCCTGCCTGGCCTGGGACGCGCTGCGCGGCGAGGCGGCACTGAGCGCGGCGGTCAAGACGGTCGCCGACGGCGGGATCGTCGCCGTCAAAGGGCTCGGCGGCTACCAGCTGGTGTGCGACGCGGGCGATCCGCGCGCCGTGGCCGAACTGCGCCGCCGCAAGGACCGTCCGGCGAAGCCGTTCGCCGTGATGGTGCGCGACCTGCGGGCCGCCACCCGGCTGGCCCGCGTCGGCGCCACCGAACGCGACGCCCTCACCTCTCCGCAGCGCCCCGTGGTGCTGCTCGCCCGGCGCCACCTGCACGGCGCACCGCACCTCGCGCCCGCCGTGCACCCCGGCCTCTCCCGGATCGGCCTGTTCCTGCCCACCACCGGCCTGCACCACCTCCTCCTCGACGACCTCGACCGCCCCCTCGTCGTCACCAGCGGAAACCTCGGCGACGACCCCATCGCCATCGACGACGCCACCGCCCGCCGCACCCTGAACCAAATCGCGGACGGCTTCCTCACCCACGACCGGCCGATCCGCTCCCGCCACGACGACTCCGTGGTCCAGTACGCGGGCCGCGTCCTGATCACCCTGCGCCGGGCCCGCGGCCTCGCCCCCGCCCCCCTGCCGATCGCCGGCCGTGAACCCGTGGCCGGCGCCGGCGCCCACCTGAAGCACACGTTCACCCTCGCCGCCGACGGCCTCGCCCACCTCGGCCCGCACACCGGGGACCTCTCCGGCCCGGAGACCTACGACGCGTTCCGCACCTCCTACGACCGGCTCCGCCGCCTCACCGGCGTCGAACCCCGCCTCCTCGCGCACGACCTCCACCCCGGCTACCTCTCCACCCGGTGGGCCGTACGCCAGCCGCTGCCCCGCACCGCCGTGCAGCACCACCACGAACGTTCCTGGCGTCGCCATCACCGTCGCGCCGCCGGCGAGGGCGAGTGAGCACTCGTTCTGCCGGAGCGACTGGGCGGCCATGTGTATCGCGACGAGGGAGGACG
>NZ_JBTYMC010000558.1:0-2022 GCF_054880855.1 Streptomyces sp. S6
GATCTGCTGGGCGACGGCCTGGAACTTCTCGCCCTTGGCGACGAAGTCCGTCTCGCACTTCAGCTCGACGAGGACGCCGGTGCTGTTGTCGTCCGCGATGATCGAGACCACACGGTGCCGGACGGCGACGCGTGGACCGGCGCGGCGATGGCCGACCCGGCGCCGACGCTCATGACCGCTCCCACCGCCACGACCATGGCGGTGGCCCGCTCGGCGATACGCCGGAATGTCGACCGGCCCCTCGGCAACTGCATGCATCCCCCTCGTGAAGCGAGTTCCTGCCGTCACGTTAGGTGAACAGTCCACCGCGTGGTGCCTCTGTCAGGGGCATCTCCGGGTCGGCTCAGGGACTGCTCAGGGGTGATCAGGGTCCTGCTCACCGCGCACGGGATGAGCGGCGAAGAGGCCGCAGCGGGCGGGGCCCGGCCTCGGCGTCGTCGAGCATCCGGTCCCGGCCCTCGTAACTCGCCACGACAGGACAGGCGTCGGCGAGTTCCGTCATGCGAGGCCCCCAAAGGGCGGCGCCCCTCCACCCCGCCGACGACCGGATACAGTGCGCGCAACAGCAGCCCGGCATGTGAGGGGAAGCGTGACCGACACCAGCGACACCCGGCCCACCGACGGTGAGGCGGGAGCGGCACGGCGGAGTCTGCTGCACCGCGTGCTGCGCCACCTCCCGCTGATCGCGCCCGTGCTGCTGTGGGCCGTGCCGTACGGGGTGCTCCTGCACACCGGCCAGCACTGGCCGCTGCCCGTCACCCTCGCCGGCACCGCCGTGTTCGTCCTGGGTCTCGTCGGGATGCCGCTGGCGATGGCGCGTGGTCACGGGCGGCGGCAGCAGGACCGGGCGGCGATCGTCGGCGACACCCTGCTGGGCGTGAGCTGGGTCCTGTTCACGTGGTCCGTGCTGCTCGGCGTCGTCCTGCGGCTCGCCCTGACCGTGGCCGGTGTCGGTGAGGGACAGGACCGGGCCAGGATCGTCACGTGGGCCGTCCTCGGTGTGAGCGCCGTGCTGCTGGCGTGGGGGTACGCCGAGGCCCGCCGGGTGCCGCGTGTGCGGCGGGTCGATGTGCAACTCCCGCGTCTGGGCGCCGGGTTGGACGGCCTGCGCGTCGCCCTGATCACGGACACGCACTACGGCCCCCTCGACCGCGTCCGCTGGTCGGCGCGGGTGTGCGAGACGGTGAACACCCTGGAGGCCGACCTGGTCTGTCACACGGGTGACATCGCGGACGGCACGGCGGAGCGCCGGCGCGAGCAGGCCGCCCCGCTGGCGGCCGTGCGGGCGACGTACGCCCGGGTCTACGTCACCGGCAACCACGAGTACTACAGCGAGGCCCAGGGCTGGGTCGACCTGATGGACGAGCTGGGCTGGGAGCCGCTGCGCAACCGGCATCTGCTGCTGGAGCGCGGCGGCGACACGCTCGTGGTCGCCGGTGTGGACGACGTCACCGCCGAGTCCTCGGGCCTGGCAGGGCACCGCGCGCACCTCGCCGGAGCCCTGGAGGGGGCCGACCCCGGCCTCCCCGTCCTCCTCCTTGCGCACCAGCCCGCGTTCGTCGACCGGGCGGTGGCCGGCGGCGTCGACCTCCAGCTCTCCGGGCACACCCACGGCGGCCAGATCTGGCCCTTCCACCACCTGGTCCGCCTCGACCAGCCCGCCCTGGCCGGCCTCACCCGCCACGGCCCCCGCACCCTCCTCTACACCAGCCGGGGCACCGGCTTCTGGGGCCCGCCGTTCCGGGTCTTCGCACCCAGCGAGATCACCCTGCTGGTGCTGCGCTCCGTGAGGTGACGCGGCACGGGATGAGCGGACCCCGGCCGGCACCGGTCCCGCGCCCCTGCCGCGAGCAGTCAGGCAGAGGGAACGGAGAATGATCAGCCTTCGTCTTTTCCCCGGGGCCGGGAGAACGAACGAGGTGGCGCTGTGCAAGAAGTGGTCATCGGCAGAGAAGACGACGTCAGGGCGGTGGCCGAGGTCCTCGGCGCCACCGGTGGGGCGGCGCGTGTCCTGCTCGTCAC
>NZ_JBTYMC010000559.1:0-2214 GCF_054880855.1 Streptomyces sp. S6
GCCGCGCTCACGGGCGAGGCCGCCGGCCGCGAGCGCGGTGGGGGCGGCGACGCCGAGGACGAGGGAGGCGCACAGAGCGGTGGACGCGATACGCCGTACGGACAGACCACGCATGAGACTTCCTTTCGATTGCGTCAGGTCTCGAACCCACCGTGCGAGTGACAACGACTCACCGCAACAGATCAATCACGCTCCGAAACCACCCGAACGACCGCATCACCCCAGGTCGGACACCCCGTCAGCCCCCGGCCCCCGGGCCTTCCGCACCACCCCCATTCGGGGGAGAACGCGAAACGGCCGCCCCCCTGGCTGGGGAGCGGCCGTCCTGCGAGGCGGTGCGTCAGTCGTTGACGCAGGTGTTGCCGAAGGCCGGGTTCAGCAGACCGATGACGTCGACGGAGTTGCCGCAGACGTTGACCGGCACGTGGATCGGAGCCTGGACGACGTTGCCCGACAGCACGCCCGGGGAGTGCTCGGCGACACCCTGCGCGCCACTGTCGGCGGCGGCGATGCCGGAAGCGCCGGCGACGGCCGCCGCGGCAACGGTGGTGAGGGCCAGGCCCTTCGCGATACGCGACATGGAGAGGTGCTCCTTGGGGTTTTGACACGAACATCCGGGCGGGGATGCCCGGCGCTGTGTCAACGCGTGGCACCCCGAGGGGTTGTGCGGCCAATGGGGTGATCTCCCGGCGAGGCCGCTTTCACCGTTCCGACACACTTGTCCGCTATCAACGGATTAGTCCGAATACGGTTTAGAGTTGCGGCCCATCCGACGCACTCCTATAAGCCAGCAAATCGCACTGCGGACTCGCCCCCGCAGGTTCCTCGAAAGGGCCACGCCGGTCATGCGCACTCCCCTGGCTCCGCTGCTGCGCCGCGCGACGGTGGGCGTCCTCGCCCTCGCCACCCTCTGGACCCCGAACCCGGCGAGCGCCGCGCCCGCCGAGGCACCCTCCCTCCCCTTCGCCGAGCGCTACCGGGCCACCCAGCACGGCGGCATCGTCCGCGCCGCGAACACCTCGATCACCTGCCGCACCGAGACCCCCGGCTGCACGGAGGCGCGCGACGGCCTCCCCGGCGCCGAACTCCCCGCCGCCAACGGCGACTTCGACATGTTCTACGTCGACGTCGACGACGACCCCAACACCTACAACTCCTCCCGCGCCGAGGTCCGCCTCCCCGAGGGCTCGCGCGTCACGTACGCCCGCCTCTACTGGGGCGGCAACCTGCGCGTCGGTGAGCAGAAGCCCCCGAAGGACAACGGCCGCGTCCTGATCGCCGAACCCGGCGGCTCCTACAAGGCGGTCCTCGCCGACACCGTCACCGGCCACCGCGTCGCGGGCGGCGCCGATGCCTTCCAGGCGTCCGCGGACGTCACGAAGCTGGTCCGGGAGAGCGGTTCGGGGCTGTACACGGTCGCACAAGTCAACGTGGCGATGGGCAAGTCGAAAGCGGGCGCTTGGGGCGGGTGGACGCTCGTCGTCGCGTACGACAATCGGAACGAACCCCTCCGGCACCTCTCCCTCTGGGACGGCTTCGACACCCTGGACGCCAAACGGGGGCACGAAGTGACACTCAAGGGGCGCGCGCTGGCGGCGCACGCGGGCGGGTACGCCGGGCTCGTGGCCTACAACGGCGACCCCGGCCGAACGGGTGACTCGCTCATGTTTTCGACGGGCGCCGGCCGCGAGATCCGCCTCTCCGACGCCGCGAATCCGGGCGACGACGTACTGAACTCCACGATCAGCGAGCCGGGGGAGGCTCCGGCGGCGCGTGAACCGGCGTACGCCAGGACCCTCGGCTACGACTCCGACGTGTTCGATCTGAGCGAGGGTTTGCGCCGCGGTGGTGACCAGGCGGGCCTGCGCCTCGTTTCCTCCCGGGACGCGGCGTGGGCCGGCGCGCTCTTCGTCGCCGTCGACGCCCGGCAGTAGTCGGGCGCGTTCCCGCCCGTCCCGAGCGTCGTCCGTGAGCGAGGAAACCGCGCAATGCACCAGTCAGTACCCGAAGCCGGCCCCCGGGTCCTGCATCTCACCCAGCCCGTGGACGGCGGAGTCGCCCGCGTCGTCCGGGATCTGACGACGGCTCAGCTCGCCGCGGGGTTCCGCGTGACGGTCGCCCTGCCCGACAGCCCCCTCGCCGCCGACCTGGCCGCACTGGGGGCCGTCGTGCGCCACTGGGAGGCCTCGCGGGCGCCGGGGCCCTCGCTGGCCG
>NZ_JBTYMC010000560.1:0-2213 GCF_054880855.1 Streptomyces sp. S6
CAGCGCACCGCCGCCGCGCTGCGGGCCGCGCCGGGCCGACCGAGGCTGTCGGCCGTGCCCTTCGACGCCCTCGACGAGCCGGACGGGCTGGTGCGTCAAGGGAGTTGACCGGTCGCTCACACGGGTTCCGGCGTGCGTGCGGCGCTGATCTTCTTCACCATGCCGAGCAGGGACCGGCCGCCCACCTCCTCGCACTCCAGCGGTGAGTCCAGGCCGAGGAGGTGGCGGATGCTGTCGGTCCACCGCACGGGTTTGACGAGCTGGTCGCCGAGGGTGCGCGTGAATTCGTCCGGCACGTGCGGGAGTCCGGTCGCGTTGGCGATCACCGGGGTGTGCGGGGTGTGGAAGGTGAATTCCTTCAGGTATTTCTCGAACACGACGCGCGCGGGGTCCATGTACCGGGAGTGGAACGGCCCGCCGACCCGCAGCGGCACGAAGCGGACGCCGTGCCGTGCGAGTGTCTCGTGGGCGGCGCGCAGGTCCGGGGCGGGGCCCGCGACGACGAGCTGGGTGTCGGAGTTGAAGCCCGCCAGGTCGATCGTGTCGATCCCGTCCTCCCTGAGGAGGTCCAGCAGTTCCTCCCCCTCCAGGCCCATCACGGCCGTCATCCCGCCGTCGGAGGCCGCCGCCATCAGTTCGCCGCGTTTCCTGACCAGCCTGAGGCCGGTCTGGAAGTCGAAGACCCCGGCGGCCAGCAGGGCGTTGTACTCGCCGAGGCTGTGCCCGAGGTAGTAGTCGGCCCGGCGTTCCTCGCGCCGTTCCCGCTCGAAGGTGTGCAGGGCGTTGACGACGAACAGCGCCGGCTGGGTGCACTCGGTGCGCGCCAGCATGTCGTCGGGGTTGTCCCGGCAGACGGCGACGAGGTCGTACCCGAGGAGGTCGCAGGCGAACTCCGTGAGCGCGGGATAGCGGTCGAACACGTCCGTGCCCATTCCCCGGAACTGGGCCCCCTGGCCGGGGAAGAGAACTGCGAACGGCATGGTGCCTCCCTGGGCGGATGCGGTGACGGCGGGTCGGTTCGGGTCAGTTGGGGCCGGGGCCGTCGAGGGCGGCCCGGCCGAGGACGTCGAAGAGCAGCAGCGCGCTGTGCAGGCGCAGGCGGTCCTCCTGGACCGGGCGGCCCAGGAGCCGTTCGGCCTTCCTGATCCGGTAGGCGACGCTGCTCTTGGCGATGTGGAGCCGGTCGGCGACGGCGGACATGCTGCGTTCCAGGTCGAGGTAGCACTTGACGGTGGCTCGCAGTTCGGCCATGTCGTCGGCGGCCAGCGGGCCGAGTTCGCGGTGGACGAACCCGGCGCTCAGGTCGGGCCGTGAGCGCAGCAGGACGGCCAGTTCGAGTTCGCCGTAGTCGTAGGGCGGGGTGCGGCCGGCGGCGGCGCTGCCGGCGGCGCGGATGAGCTGGGCGGTCTCCCTGGCCTGCCGGTGGCTCGTGCGGAAGCCCTCGATGCCGTCCCCCGGCAGGCCCGCCGCGATGTGCACCCCCGGTGCTGCCGCGAGCTGCCGCAAGGGGCCGTCGGCGCCGCGCAGTCGGCGCAGCGGCAGGGGCTGGTCCCGGGTGCGTGAACCCCAGGCCCACAGGGACGACACTCCGACGGGGACGGTCAGCAGGGAGGAGCAGCCGGCGCCGCGCAGCAGAGTCGTGGCGGCGGCGGCCAGGTCCGCGGTGCCTCGGGTGCCCCAGTCGTCGCGCCAGACGACGAGCGCGAGGTGGCTGCGGCTGATGTCGTAGCCGAGCCGCAGGAACGCCTGGGGGGCGTCCACGTCGGTGCCGTCGAGGATGTCGAGGACGAGTTCCTGGTGGTGTGCGGCGGCGCTGCCGGACCAGCCGCGCCGCTCGTCGTCGGCCTGTTCGGCCAGGGTCAGGAGGATGTGCTGCACCTTGGTGACCAGTGCCCCGGACAGGGCGCGGGTGACGTCCGCCGCCTCCGAGGGGCCCAGCACGTCCCGGCAGGACCGGAACAACTCGCCGACCAGGCAGTCGAGTTGGCTTTTCAGCGCGTCGAAGGGTCCGTCGACGGGCAGGCCTCGGCGGGTGAACTCGCGGACGGAGACGCCGACGATCTCGGGGACGTCGTCGGCCTCGTACCCGGCGAGGCAGGTGAGGACGTACAGCGCGAGGGCTTCGGCGCCGCGTGCTCTGAGGTCGCCGGGGACCCTGGTCAGCAGGGCGACGCCGGTCGCGGCGGCCGGCTGCCGGGAGCGGGCGGGGTGGG
>NZ_JBTYMC010000561.1:0-2205 GCF_054880855.1 Streptomyces sp. S6
CCGCCCGGGGCTCCATCGACCTGCGCCGTACGCTGCGGGCCTCCCTGTCCACGGGCGGGGTGCCGGTGCGGCCGGTGCTGCGCAGGCGGCGGCCCGTGCGGCCCGAACTGGTCCTGCTGTGCGACGTGTCGGGGTCGGTGTCGGGGTTCTCCGACTTCACGATGCTGCTCGTGCAGGCCCTCCACGACCAGTTCTCGAAGGTCCGCGTCTTCGCCTTCGTCAACCGTGCCGACGAGGTGACCGGCCTCCTGCGGCACGGCTCCGCCGACCCGGCGGGCCTCGGGGCCCGGATCCGCGCGGAGGCGGCCCTCACGGGGTGGCACGGCAGCAGCGACTACGGCATGGCCCTGGGCGAGTTCGCCGAGCGGTACGGCCTCACGCTGGGCCCGCGCACCACCGTCTTCGTGCTCGGCGACGCCCGCACCAACATGAGCGACCCGAACCTCGCCGCCGTCCGCGAGATCGCCGGGCGGGCCCGGCGCGTGCACTGGCTGAACCCCGAGCCCCGCTCGCTGTGGGGCACCGGCGACTCGGCGGCCCCCGAGTACGCCGAGCTGGTCACGATGCACGAGTGCCGCACCGCACGCCAGCTCGGTGATCTCGTGAGCCGGTTGCTTCCGGTCTGACCTCCCTGCGTGCGCTCTACGCCTTGGCATACTCCGTCGCCATCGACCCCGCGAAGTCGTAGACGACGACCTGTTCGTCGCCCACCACCCAGGCGTCGTGTCCGGGCGGGCAGACGAACACGTCACCCGGGCCCACCTCGCCCTCTCCGCCGTCGTCCATCCGCACGTGCAGGCGGCCCTGCACGACATAGCCGTTGTGGTGGATCTCGCAGCTCTCCGTGCCCGCGAGGGGGGCCACCGACTCGGACCAGCGCCAGCCCGGTTCGAACGTCGCCACGGCGAAGTCGAGCCCCGTGAGGTGGACGGCTTCGAGGTGACCGCGCGGGAAATCGCGCCGTTCGTCGGGCTTGTCGAGCGTCTTCACTTCCAGCATGACGCTCCTCCCTTCCGGCCACGCCTGTGTCGCCTAGGTCCTCATCGTCCGCCTGTCCAGCGGGGGCCGCCATTCGAGTGGACTCACCCACCTCCCCCGCACAGTTCCGCGAACCGGGCCGTGTCCACGTTCCCGCCCGACACCAGCAGCCCGATCCGCCCGCCGAGCCCCGCCGGCCGGCCGGCCAGCAGCGCGGCCAGCGGGGTCGCGCCGCTCGGCTCGATCACGATCTTCAGCCGCTCGAACGCGAACCGCATCGCCGCCCGGATCTCGTCGTCCGAGACCAGCTCCACGGCGTCGACCAACTGCCGGACCACCGGGAACGTCAGGTCTCCCGGGGTGTCCAGGGCCTGTCCGTCGGCGATCGTGCGCCGGATCGGGACGCTGACGCGGTGGCCCGCCGCGAGGGACCGCTTCGTGTCGTCGCTGGCCTCCGGTTCCACGCCGATCACCCGGGCGTCGGGGGCCAGCGCCTTGACGGCCGTGGCGCACCCGGAGATCAGGCCGCCTCCGCCGACCGGGGCGAGGAAGGTGTCCAGTCCGCCGGTCTCCTCCAGGAGTTCCAGCGCCGCCGTGCCCTGGCCCGCCATCACGTGCGGGTGGTCGTAGGGCGGGATCAGGGTCAGGCCGCGCTCCGCCGCGAGCGCCTTGCCGAGGGCCTCGCGGTCACCGGTGTACCGGTCGTACCTGACGATCTCGGCGCCGTATCCGGCCGTCGCCTCCACCTTGGAGCGCGGGGCGTCCTCCGGCATGAGGATCACGGCTGTCGTACCGAGTTCCCGCGCGGCGAGGGCGACCGCCTGGGCGTGGTTCCCCGAGGAGTAGGCCGCGAGGCCCCGCTCCAACTGCTCCGGGGTCAGCCGGGAGGCCGCGTTGTAGGCGCCCCGGAACTTGAAGGCGCCGATCCGCTGGAAGTTCTCACACTTCAGGTACACCTCGGCCCCGACCCGCTCGTCCAGCGTCCTCGACCTCAGGACCGGCGTACGGTGAGCGACCCCCTTGAGCCGCTGCGCGGCATCACGGACGTCCTCGAAGGTGATCGGCAAGGGTGTGGTCGTCATGGGTGGTCCGCCTCTCGGGTCGGTCACGCGGGTGTCGGTTCGGTCTGTGTCGGCCGGCTCTGCGCTGGTTCGGGCGACGGCTCTCCCCCGCCCCCGCTCCCCGTCGACCGGCCCCCGCGCCCCGCCGGCCCCGCACCTGCCCGCG
>NZ_JBTYMC010000562.1:0-2202 GCF_054880855.1 Streptomyces sp. S6
GAACAGCGCCTGGAACTTCGCCGCCAGGCCAAACTCGATCCCCTCCGGACTCCCCATACCACAACAACGACGCTCAACCACGGAAGCGACGGCTTGTTTCCCGGCAAGCCCTAACCGGCCGATCTTGGTGGACCGGCCGGTATCGGACGTGCCTACGCGCGCCGGGTGCGCAGCCCGGAGCCGATCGCCCAGCCGAGGCCACCCGCCGCGACGAGGACGAGCAGCATCTCGGGCAGGATGCCCAGCTTCGTCGCGGGCGTCTCGGAGGACCGCAGCGGCACCTTCTGGACGAGGGAGTCGGCGACGAACATGCCGGTCTTCTGGGAGATCCGCCCGTCCGGCATGATGATCGCGCTGACGCCGCTGGTGACGGGGACGACGACGGTGCGGCTGTGCTCGACCGCACGGATCCGCGACATGGCGAGCTGCTGGTAGGTCATCTCGCTGCGGTCGAAGGCGGCGTTGTTGCTGGGCACGGAGATGAGCTGCGCGCCGCGCGTGACGCTGTCGCGGACGGCCCAGTCGAACGCGGCCTCGTAACAGGTGGCGATGCCGACCTTCGTGCCGCCGATGGTGAACACGCCGGGCTTGGTGCCCCGGGTGAAGTTCGACGACATGGCGGTCCACTTCGGGTTGATCGCCGAGACCAGCCCCTGGAGCGGCATGTACTCGCCGAACGGCTGGATCTGCCGCTTGTCGTAGGTCTGGGTGGGCCCCTTCGCGGGGTCCCACAGAATCTGCTCGTTGAACCACTTGTCGTCGCGTTCGACGACGCTGCCGACGGAGACGGGTGCGCCGATGGCGTGGACGGCCTGGTCGATGACGGCGTACGCGGCGGCGTCGGTGAAGGGGTTGACGTCGGAGGAGTTCTCCGGCCACAGCACGAAGTCCGGCTTGGCGGCCTTCCCGGCCTTCACCTCGGCGGCCAGCCGCTGCGTCTCGCGCGCGTGGTACTCCAGCACGGCACGCCGCTGAGCGTTGAACTCCAGGCCGAGCCGGGGCACGTTGCCCTGGATCGCGGCGACGGTGACGGTGCCGTCCTCGGCGTCGTCGCTGACCAGCGGGCGGGCCGCGAAGGCGCCGAGGACCGGGACGAGCATGCCCGCCAGCGCCACGTAGGAGGCCCCCCGGCGCACCTGGCCCGTACGGCGCCGGTCCCAGCCGAGACGGACCGCTTCGCCGACCGCGAACCCGCACAGGACGACCGCGAAGCCGAGCACCGGTGTCCCGCCGACGGCGGCCAGCGGCAGGAAGATCCCGTCGGCCTGTCCGAACGCGACCTTGCCCCAGGGGAAGCCGCTGAACGGCGCACGCGCGCGTGCCGCTTCCCCGGCGGTCCACAGGGCCGCCGCCCACAGCGGCCAGCCGGGCAGCCGGGACACGGCGGCGACGCCCACCCCGACCAGGCCGGCGAAGAGTGCCTCGATCGCGGCGAGCGCGAGCCACGGCAGCGGGCCGACCTCGACGCCGGTCCACTTCAGCAGCGGGACGAAGAAGCCCAGGCCGAAGAGGTAGCCGAGCCCGAGGGCGGGCTTCCAGCTCCGCTCGCGCAGCACCCAGCCGAATCCGGCGAACGCGGGCAGCGCGAGGAACCACAGGGGGCGCGGCGGGAAGCTGACGTAGAGCAGTGCTCCGGAGAGCACGGCGACGACGGCCGGGAGGAACCGCAGGAGGCGGCGGCCACGCGGAGCGGGCGTGGTCTCGGGCTCCACCTGTCCTGAGGGCCCTGCGGGGGGTGCGGTGACGGTCACCCGGGGAGTGTACGGCGGGTGACCTGCGGGTCGACAGGACGGTTCTCACAGCTCGGGCCGCCACGGACATGACACACCCCGCACCCGCCTGCCCCGATCCGCGCAACTCATCCACAAACCGCCGCCCAGCCGTTACGGTGTGCGCAGCCCCGGTGTACACGTGGTCAGGCACGCGGCCGGGGCCAGGACGGTCGGGGGACCGGGTTCGGGGGGCTGGGTGGGATCGGCGGGGCGGACGTCCGTGGCCGGGAACGGCACGGACAGCGACAGACGAAACGTTTCCGACGCGCTCGGGACGACGGTGCTCGCGGCCTGCGCCGTGTGGGCGCTGATCTCGGCGGGGGCGAACGACGGGCGGGCCGAGGGGACGCTCCTCGCGGTGCTCGCCGTGGCCGCCGGGTACGCGGCGGGCCGGATCTCCGGCACGCTGTCGCCGGTCGCGGTGCCCGGT
>NZ_JBTYMC010000563.1:0-2164 GCF_054880855.1 Streptomyces sp. S6
AACAGCCCGCGCGCGGCCGTCGGGAACGCCGAGATCCGCAGCTCCCCGGCGACCTCCCCGCGCTGCGCCTCCAGATCGGCCTCGGCGACCTCGACCTGGGAGAGGATGCGCCGCGCGTGCTCGGCGAGCAGCACCCCGGCGTCCGTCAGCCGCACCCCGCGCCCGTGCTTGGCGAGCAACTGCCGCCCGGTCTCCCGCTCCAGTTTGGCGAGTTGCTGGGAGACGGCGGAGGTGGTGATGTGCAGGGCCAGCGCGGCGGCGCTCACCGAGCCGTGCCGGGCGAGGGCGTCGAGGGTCCGCAGGCGCTCCAGGTTCAACATGTAAGCGATACTACGAGATACCTCGCTGAAATTCTCGATTGTGCTACGAGATCGTCTCCCGCACAGTGGACGGCATGAGTCACCTCGACTGGCGTCTGCGCTTCGCCGCCCTCTCCCTGATCTGGGGTTTCAGCTTCCTGTTCATCAAGGTCGGCACCCACGGCTTCGCCCCGCTCCAGGTGGCCCTGGGCCGCCTGCTCTTCGGGACGGCCGTCCTCGCGATCGCCCTCGCGGTGAAGCGTGAGCGCCTCCCGAGCGGCGTCCGCACCTGGGCCCATCTGACGGTCGCCGCCTTCCTCCTGAACGCCCTCCCGTTCTCCCTCTTCGCCTACGCGGAGCTGACGATCCCCTCGGCGCTCGCCGGCATCTGCAACGCCACCTCCCCGCTGTGGGGCATGGCCCTCTCCCTGGTCGCGCTCTCCGAGGACCGCCCCACCCGGATCCGGGTCGCGGGCCTGGCCGTCGGCTTCCTGGGCGTCCTGACGGTCCTCGGCGCCTGGCAGGGCTTCTCCGGCCTGGAGCCCCGGGGCACGGCTCTCGCCCTCGCGGCCTCCTTGAGCTATGCCGTCGGCTGGATCTACGTCCGCCGCACGCTGTCCGGGCGCCCGGAGTCGGCCCTGTCGATGACGGGGGCGCAACTCCTGCTGGCGACCGTCCAGTTGGCCGTGATCACGCCGTTCCCGCACAGCTTCCCGACGCCCTCGCTGCTGGCGGTGGCGGCGCTCGGAGCGCTCGGCACGGGGCTCGCGGTGCTGACGCAGTACGGGCTGGTGGCGGAGGTGGGGCCGACGACCGCCCAGCTGGTCACCTACTTCACGCCGGTGGTCGCGACGGCGGCGGGGACGGCGTTCCTCGGGGAGACGCTGACCTGGTCGACGCCGGTGGGAGCCGTGATCGTCCTGGCCGGCGCGGCTCTGACCCAGGTGCGGCGGAGCGCCGTCACACCGTCCCCCACGCGGAGTTCCGCAGCGCCTGCGCCACGGCCTGAGCGAACTCCTGGACTTCCCCTTCCCGCAGCGAAGAGATAGTCACCCGGATCCCGGGCGGGGAACTCACCCTGAGCCGCCCCCCTGCGGCGACGGCCCACCCGGCGTGCAGCAGCCGGGCCACCACCCCCGTCTCGTCCTCGACCGGGATCCACACCGCGAGCCCGCTCCGCCCCCTGGCGGGCACCCCCCGCTCGGCCAGCGCCCCGATCAGCGCCTCCCGCCGCTCCCGGTAGACCCCGCCCACCACCCCGGGATCGACGCCCCCCTCCCGCCACAGCCACACCACGGCCCGCTGCACCACCAGGCTCACCCACCCCGCCGCCAGCCGCTGCCGCCCCCGGACCCGGTCCACGGTCACCGCGTCCCCGGTCAGCACCGCGAGCCGCAGATCGGGCCCGTACGCCTTGGCGACGGACCGCACGAACGCCCAGTGCCGGGTGACCCCGCCCAACGGGTGCAGCGGCAGATCGACGATCCCGTGCCCGTGGTCGTCCTCGATCACGAGCACCTCGGGGAACTCCCCCAGAATCCCCCGCAGTTCCCGCGCCCGGCCCGCACTCACAGCGGCCCCCGTGGGGTTCTGCGCCCGGTCGGTGACGACGGCGGCACGCGCCCCCGACTCCAGCGCGGCCCGCAGCGCCCCGGGGACGGGCCCCTCGTCGTCGACGGCGAAGGGCACCACGCGAAGCCCCAGCGCCGGCATGAGATCGAGCAGCCGGCTCCACCCGGGGTCCTCGACGGCGACGGCGTCCCCCGGCTTCAGGTGGACGGCGAGCACCCGCTCGACCGCGTCCAGCGACCCCGAGGCGACGACCAGCGGCCCGTCGGGCACGCCGTCGGCGTCGAACGCGGCCC
>NZ_JBTYMC010000564.1:0-2163 GCF_054880855.1 Streptomyces sp. S6
CCGGCTGCGCGAGGTCGGCGCGGTGGCGCTGGGACGCCGTGGCCGGCGCGGCTACGGCAGCGAGCTGTCCCCCCGCGAGGCGGAGGTCGCCGAACTGCTCGCCGGGGGCGCCACCAACCAGGACATCGCCCAGACCCTGTTCCTGTCCCCGCGCACCGTCGAGAAACATGTCGCCCGGGTGCTGACGAAGCTGGGGACGTCGAGAAAGACGGTACACACGGCCCTGCGGGAGCCCGGCGGTGAGGGGGCTGAGGCTTGCCGGGGGGACCGGGAGGGCGGGGAAGACTGGGAGTTCGGGTCGGAAGCGCTCTGAGCAGGCGTCGGCAGCTCGCCGTGAGCAGGTGCTTGAGCAAGGGCGGGCGGCCTCTGGTGTGCGGTCGCCTCCGGTCCACCCTGCGACATCGACGCCCCGGCCGACCCGACCGCTTGCGCTGTCGACCGGCCCTGGCTTTCCGGCCCTCCGGCCCCGGCTCTCCGCCTCCCCTGGCTCGCATCCGATGACCTGAGTGGTTCACTCCTCCCGCGTCGGCGGTGTGGCGGTGTGTCGCAGAGGGGCTGGGTCGGCAGGCTCGCGGTTCCTGGCGGTGCGGCTGGTTGGAGAGACGTGGTGCGACTTTCCCCGGCTTTCCGGCTCTCGGCTCCCCGGTCCCCGGCTTCCCGGTCCCCGGCCCCGGCTCCTTGGCTTCCCGGCCCCTCGGCCCTCCGGCTTCCCAGTCCCCGGCCCTCGGCCCTCGGCTCCCCGGTCCCCGCCTCCCCCCGGCTCGCATCCGATGGCCTGAGCGGCTGACTCCTCCCGCCTCGGCGGTGTGGCGGTGCGTCGCGGAGGGGTCGGGTCGGCAGACTCGCGGGTCCTGGTGGTGTGGCTGTCTGGAGGGACGCGGTGCGACTTCCCCTGGTGAGGGCTGTGGTGGTGGCGGTGGTGCTGGTGGGGACGGGGGGCGTACCCGTCGCGCACGCCGTCGAAGAACCCGCCGGTCTGGTGGACCCGTTCGTCGGGACCGCGCCCGGTGGACCCGACTTCGGGCACGGTGGCGGGGCGGGCAACACGTTCCCGGGGGCGGCGGCGCCGCTCGGTGGGGTGCAGTGGAGTCCCGACACGGTGACTTATCAGCACGGCGGGTACGCGTACGGGGACCACCGGATCCGGGGGTTCAGCCTCAGGCACCTCTCGGGGGCCGGGTGCGCCGCCTACGGCAACGTCCCCTTCCTGCCGTCGCTGGGCGGTACCGGACCGGCGTCGTACGCGACCTTCTCCCACGCCGACGAGCAGGCGGCGCCCGGCAGTTACCGGGTGACCTTCGGCGACGGCATCACCACCGAACTCGCCGCCACCCGCCGCTCCGGCATCGCCCGCTTCACCTACCCGCCCGGCGACACCCGCCCCGCCGCACTGAGCGTCGACGCGGGCCGGGCGTTCAACGCGGCGACCGGAGCCGTCGACATCGGCACCCGCACCCTCTCCGGGTACAGCGACAGCGGACGCTTCTGCAAGAAGTCCAACCGCTACCGCCTCCACTTCCACGCCACGTTCGACCGCCCCTTCGCCCGAGCCGTCCACCCGGACGGCAGACCGGGCGCCGCCCTGGTCACCTTCGCCCCCGAGGTCCGCACGGTCACCGTCCGCGTCGGCGTCTCCTTCGTCGACGTCGAGGGCGCCCGCCGCAACGCCTGGACGGAACAGCGGAACCTGCCCTTCGACACGGTCCGGACGACGGCCCGCGCGCGCTGGAACGACTGGCTGTCCCGCATCACCGTCACCGGCGGCACCCGCACCCAACGCCGCGTCTTCCACACCGCCTTGTACCACTCCCTGCTGCACCCGAGCGTCTTCAGCGACACCGACGGCCGCTACACCGGCATGGACGGACAGGTCCACCGCACCCGCCCGGGACACGACCAGTACGCCGACTTCTCCGGCTGGGACGTCTACCGGGGCCAGGTCCAGCTCCTGGCCATGATCGCGCCGAGCGAGGCCTCCGACATCGCCCAGTCGATCGTCGACCAGGGCCTCCAGGCCGGCTACTTCGACCGGTGGACCCTCGCGAACGGCGGCACCGGCGTCATGGTCGGCGACCCGCTGCCGGTGATCGCGGCGGCCGTCCACGCCTTCGGCGCCACCGACTTCGACGCCCGCGCCCTGCTGCGCGCGGCGCTGGCCGGCCG
>NZ_JBTYMC010000565.1:0-2149 GCF_054880855.1 Streptomyces sp. S6
GCGCCGGCGGGGTGCCGCTGCGCCCACCCGTGCCGCCGCTAGCGGCACGCCTGCCCGCGGCCGGGGCGGGGGAGGAGGCGCGGCTGCGGGGCTGGCGTACCTGTCCCACCTGCGGTGATCGCCCCGCGTGACACCCCCCGAGTGGCGGACCGGCGGTGGTCGGGTGAGGCTGGCCGGGAAAGATCTGCTCGGGGAGGACATTTCGGAGGACCCCGTGGCCGTACCGATACGGCGCCTCATCGTGGCGCTGAGCGTGTGTTGTGCCCTGTTGGTGGGTGGGACCGCGTGTTCGAGCAAGGGGAACAGTGCCGCGAAGGACACCGTGCAGGCGGCTGTTGCGGCGGCGGAGCCCAGTCCGACGGCCTCCGCCGAGCGGCAGCGGCTCGCCAAGACGAGGTTCGTGGCGAACGCGGGGCTCGCGGCAGGGGCGACGTATCAGTGGATCGTGAAGCCCTGGAAGGCCGGGAAGTTCAAGAAGGGCGCGAAGGGACGGACGTTCGCGCTCGTCAAGGCCGGACTGGCCGGGACCTTCGCCTACAACCGGCTCAAGGCGGCCGGCCGCAACGCCCAGGGCGATCCGCTGCTCTCCAAGGCCATGGCGCCGCTCACCTCGGGCATCGACGCGCTCAAGGACCTGCCCGCCAAGCTGCGCAAGGGCGACGACTCGGCGGCCGGCTCCTTCGACGACATCATCGGCAAGGTGAAGGACGCCGGGAAGAGCGCCGGCGCGACCGTCACGGACAAGGTGCCGTCGGCCGGTCAACTCGCGGGCGGCTGAGCCGAGTCGGGCGGCCAGGCCGAGTTGAGCTCGGCCAGCACCCGCATGCTCTTCGGGTCCGGTGACATGGCCAGCAGGTCCGTCACCGGGCCCTTCCGCCACAACTCCAGCCGCTCGGCGATGCGTTCACGCGGCCCGACGAGCGAGATCTCGTCGGCGAACGCGTCCGGCACGGCGGCGATCGCCCCCACCCGGTCCCCCGACAGGAACAACTCCTGGATCCGCCGGGCCTGTTCCTCGTACCCCATCCTGGCCATCAGATCGGCGTGGAAGTTCCGCCGGGCCGCCCCCATGCCGCCGATGTAGAAACCCAGCATCGCCTTCACCGGCGCGAGCCCCTCGGTGACGTCGTCGCAGACGCGGACCTGAGCCATGGGCGCCACCATGAACCCCTCAGGCACAGTCAACTCCCCGTACGCGTCGGGCCGGTTCGGCGACCAGTACAACGGCAGCCAGCCATCGGCGATCCGCAGCGTCTGCGCGACGTTCTTCGGCCCCTCCGCCCCCAGCAGCACGGGCAGTCCGGCCCGCAGCGGATGCGTGATCGGCTTGAGCGGCTTCCCGAGCCCCGTCGCGTCCGAACCCCGGTACGGGAGCGGGTGATAGTCCCCGTCCACCTCCACCGGCCCCTGACGGCGCAGGACTTGGCGCACGACATCGACGTACTCGCGCGTCGCGGTCAGCGGCGACTTCGGGAACGGCCGCCCGTACCACCCCTCGACGACCTGCGGACCGGAGAGACCGAGACCGAGCAGCACCCGCCCCCCGGAGAGATGGTCCAGGGTGAGGGCGTGCATCGCGGTCGCCGTGGGGGAGCGGGCGGCCATCTGCGCGACGGCCGTACCCAGCCGGATCGTCGACGTGTGGGCGGCGAGCCAGGTGAGCGGTGTGAAGACGTCCGACCCCCAGGACTCCGCCGTCCACACCGACGTGTAGCCGAGCCGCTCCGCCTCCTGGACCAGCGGGAGATGGCCGGGGTCGGGGCCGCGACCCCAGTAGCCGAGCGCGAGACCTAGCCGCATGATGTCTCCTGACGGATCGTCAAGTACGGGGAGCCGTGCGACTGTACGGCAACGGCCCCCCACCCGGAAGGGTGAAGGGCCGTGTGCGTGACGGGCGTTCCCGGAGGGTCAGCCGCGCTGGATGCCCGAGCTGTCGCGCAGGACGCCACGACGGCCGTCCTGGGTCTGCGCGATGAGCCCCTGACCGCCCTGCTCGACCGCCAAGTACCAGGTACCCGGGGCGAGTTCGGCGATCGGGTTGGGTGCGCCGTCCTCCGCGAACAGCGGACGCGGCACCGGCACCGCGAACCAGAACGGCGAGAACTCCGGCGCCGGTGCGGGCGCGGGCGTCGGCGCCGGGGCGGGTGCG
>NZ_JBTYMC010000566.1:0-2094 GCF_054880855.1 Streptomyces sp. S6
TGTCCGAGCGGCTGCCCCGGCTGCGGCTGCTGGCCACCCAGTTCGCGGCCGGCGCCGCCAACCACCTGCTGCCGACCGGGCTCGGCGCCGGCGCCGTCAACCTGCGGTTCATGACGGTGTGCGGGGTGCCGCTGGCCCGCTCCTCGGCCGCCCTCGCGCTGTATCTCCTCGCGGAGAGCGTCGCCCGGGTGGGTCTGCTGGGCGCGCTCCTCGCGGCCTTCCCCGACGCCCTGGACTTCACCTCTTTGACACCCGCCGGCTCGGCCGGTCCCCTGCTCGTGGGCCTCGGCGCGGTCGCGTCCGTCGCCGTCCTCGCCCTGGTCCTCGTACGGCGGCTGCGCGCACCCGTCGTCCGCTTCCTGCGGGCCGCCCTCACCGAGGCGCGGTCCGTGCACACGCGTCCCGGCCGGGCCCTCGCCCTGTGGGGCGGTTCGCTGGCCTTCCCCCTCCTCCAGGCCGCCGGGCTCGCCGCCGTGGGACGGGCGCTGGAGCTGCCGGTGCCGGTGCTGCACATGGCGCTCGCCTATCTCGCCGCGACCGTCGCCGTCGCCGTGGTGCCGACGCCGGGCGGGATCGGGTCCGTCGAGGCGGCCCTCGTGATCGCGCTGGTCGCGGCGGGGGGTCCGTTGGCGCTGACGACCGCCGTCGTGCTGACGTACCGGGTGATCACGGTGTGGCTGCCGCTGGTGCCGGGGGCGGTGACGTTGGGGGCGTTGGTGCGGTTCAAGGTGATATGAGGAACGCCCACCCCCGGGTGGGGGTGGGCGCCGGGTCACTCCTCGTCGTCGGGGAGCCTCGGGAGGATGTCGTCGAGGGTGCCGTACTGGTCGTACAGGTCCTCGACGGCTCGGACCATGGAGTCCACACCCGGTTCACGGACCACGACGAGGCCCTCGGCCCACAGATAGGCGCCGTGCAGGCTCTCGCCGGTGCCGTGCCAGCGGTCCATGATCTTCTGGATGCGGCCCTGCGTCATGACGTTGGCGCACCACTCCTCGCCGCCGGGTCCGACGATCAGGACGTCACCGTCGTCGATCGTCTCGGGTGTGCTGCCGTCGCCCACCGTGAACCGGACGGTGAGTTTGGCTCCGCGTACGGTCCAGAACGGTTCGTCGACCTTGATGTCCATGCGGTCCCTCACCCGTACAGCTCCTTCAGCCGCGCGATGACCTTCTTCTCCAGTTTCTTGTTGGACTTGGCGACGATTTCGATCACATCGCCCTTCTGCCGGTAGAACAGCCGGGCGCCGGCATTGCTTCGGGCGTACCTGATGCCTGCGGGGAGCGTCCCTTCGCCGAGGCCGGAATTCAGGTTGCCTTCCGCAAGCTTGAAGATCATGGCGTTCAGGTCGGCTTGCACCCTCTCGTTCCTGACCGACTCCAAGGCGAGATCCGTGAGCCGCTTGTCCTTGCCGACGGCCGACTTCATGCAGTACACCACCTTGGGCTTGGGACCCTTGGCCGCGATGGTGCTCCGGCCGGACGCGGCCAGCGCAAGACCCAGCACGCCGTCGGCAAGGTCCAGCAGACACGCCGCCGGCGCCTTCCCCTTGCGCAGGACCTCCAGAAGCTTGCGGAGTCTGTCCAGCGCGTGCTTGGCCTGGAGCGAGTCGTCGAGGAACTTCCCGACACCGGTGCTGATCTTGACGATGGCCTTGCCGAGCGCGGGGATCTTGCCGACGGCGACGACGAGAGCGGCGGCGTTGACGAGGGTCCACAGGCAGCTCTCGACGTCGCCGGAACCCAGGCAGCGCTTGAGGTCCTTCTCGCCGATGAACTCCAGGACGATGTCCGCGCCGTTCTGCCTGACCCAGTCGATGACGTCCATCGAGGCGAGCGCCTTCGCGGAGCGGTACTCGTCCACGCAGGTCTGACCGCACTCCTTCAGCAGGAGCGCCTCGTCGCTCGCCGAGAGACCGGGACCCGAGTCGGGACTGCCGGTCGCGGCAGCCGCGCGGTCCGCCTCGACCTTCTTGCGGAACTCCTCCTCGGCGGCGTCGGCGGCGGCATCGGCGTCCTCGGCGGAGCCCTGCGCGTCCTTGGCGGCGGCCTCGGCGTCGACCGCGTCCCGCTCGGCCTCCGTCGCCGTGTCCCG
>NZ_JBTYMC010000567.1:0-2088 GCF_054880855.1 Streptomyces sp. S6
TCTGGCCGACCGCCATCTCCGCCCTCGAACGCGGAATCCGCCGAGACGACGACCTCGCCCACACCTACCGCAACTGGCTCCAAGCCGCTTGACAGGCAATAGGAGCATCAGTGAGGCCGGAGGCTACTCGCGGCTCACCAGCCGCCGCTCCTCCCGCCGCTGCGCCCTGCGCCGCAGGAACCGGCGGATGCGGGAGGCGAGGAAGACGAGGAGGACGGCGCCGGCGAGGAGGAGGGCGCCCGCGACGATCGCCGCCGCGCCCGGGTGGAACATCGCGAACGTCACCAGACCGCCCACCCCGAGATCCTCCGCGAGGCTCACCACGAGGTTGCTGAAGGGCTCCGGGGAGGTGTTGACGGCCATCCGGGTGCCCGCCTTGACGGCGTGGCTGGCGAGGGCCGTGGAGCCGCCCAGGAGGCCCGCGGCGATGTCGGAGAGGGAACCGGAGTGGCCGGCGAGGAGCGCGCCCACCCAAGCGCCCGCGACCGGGCGGATCAGGGTGTGGACGGCGTCCCAGACGGAGTCCACGTAGGGGATCTTGTCGGCGACCGAGTCGCAGAGGAACAGGACGCCCGCCACGATCAGCACCTCGGGGCGCTGCAACGTCTCCGGGACGTCGTCGCTCAGTCCGGTCGCGCCGAACACGCCGAGCAGCAGCACCACCGCGTACGCGTTGATGCCGCTGGCCCAGCCGCTGGTGAACACGAGGGGGAGTACCGACACGGACGCGATCGTAACCAGAGCGGGCCGGACCGGCCTGGGGATGAGCACACAGTCCTGAGTATCCGTACTCAGTGACGGAGATGAGTACGCGCGCGGATGGGTGCCGACCTGCGTAAACGGGAGAGTGGAGGCACGGAAAGGGGACCGGAGCCGGTACCGCCGACACGGGGCGGCGGAACCGGCACCGGACCCCAGACCGCTCCTTCCGCCGACCAGTCGGCGGGAGCGAGGCACGGGGGACCCCACGGGGGGAACGACCGACGGGGGAAGCAGGAACGGGGGGAAACGGGGGAAACAGGGGGAACGGGGGGAACGGGGGAAAGAGGAAGCGCCGGTTCGA
This sequence comes from Streptomyces sp. S6, assembly GCF_054880855.1. Classification (NCBI taxonomy): domain Bacteria; kingdom Bacillati; phylum Actinomycetota; class Actinomycetes; order Kitasatosporales; family Streptomycetaceae; genus Streptomyces; species Streptomyces sp. S6. Next base: position 1,064 of record NZ_JBTYMC010000567.1, read on the forward strand.
CGGTGGCCCGCGGGGGACGCGGCCATGTCGGACCGGCGCTTTCGCGCACCCACATTTCGTGCACCGCAAGAGGTACGCCGCTTCAGAAACGGCCGCCCCTGAGAGACGCCCGTCACCGGCCCCCGCTCACCCTCCCCTGAAGCAGCCGCGACAACGCCGCGTGCACCTCGTCCAGCGACCGCTCCGGCTGGAACGCCTGCCAGTCCAGCGCCGCGACCAGCACCATCCCGACCAGCGCCGCGGCGGTCAGCGGCACGTCGATGTCGTCCGCGAACTCGTCCTCCTCGATCCCCGCGCGGAGCACCTCCTCGACGACGGCCACCGCCTCCTTGCGCACGACCATGAGGGTCGACTGCCAGGCACGGTTCGTCCGCCACAGCTCGGCGACGTAGAGCTGGGTGAAGGCGGGGTAGCGGTCGATGAAGACGAGGCCCGCGCGGATCATCGCGTCGAGGGCGTCCACGCGCGTGCCGCCCGCGCGCGCGGTGCGTTCCGCGGCCTCTCTCAGCGAGGCGGTCAACAGACCCACGCCGTGCCGCAGCAACTCCTCGAAGAGGACGGACTTGCTGGCGAAGTTGTAGTAGACGGTGCCCTTCGCGACGCCCGCGCGCTCGGCGATCTCGTCGACCGTGGTGGCGGAGAAACCCTGCTCGGCGATGAGGGTGACGGCCGCCTCGTAGAGCTTCTGCCGGGTGGCCGCGCGGCGGGTGCCACCGCCCGAGGTGGTGCTGCTTTCCATGCGGTCGATTCTCACAGGTGCACAACCGGTCGGGGGGCCGGTTCGGAGATCACCCAAGGGCCGGGCGGGCACCTCACCCGAACCCCTGATCGAGATAAAAGACCAGGTCAGAACGGATTGTCAGTGGCATACCTCACGATGGGCACATACGGCACCTCCCGTCGGGGGGCGTGCCGTCACCCAGACGACAGGAGGTTCGTCATGGCCAGCCACCGCGCGCCAGCCGCGCACCGCCCCCGCGTCACCGGCCCTGTCCCCGCACCGCCCGGCCCCGCGAGCGACGTGC
>NZ_JBTYMC010000568.1:0-2083 GCF_054880855.1 Streptomyces sp. S6
CGGGCCGTGGGCGCTGGCGCGCACCGGCGACACCGGCACGATCGACGACCTCACCCTGGCTCCGGCGGCCGACGACGTCACGGCGCGGCTCGCGCCGGGCACGGTCCGCGTCGAGGTCCGCGCGGCGGGGGTCAACTTCCGTGACGTGGTCGTCGCGCTGGGGATGGTCGACGGGTTGCGCGGACTCGGTGGTGAACTCGCCGGTGTGGTCCGGGAGACCGGGCCCGGTGTGACGGATCTGAGGCCGGGTGACCGGGTGCTCGGGCTCGCACCGCGCGCCTTCGGGCCGCTGGCCGTCACGGACCGGCGGTGGCTTGCGCCGCTGCCCGACGGCTGGGGCTTCACCGAGGGGGCCGCCGTCCCCGTCGCCTACCTCACCGCCTACTACGGGCTCGTCGTCCTCGCGGACGTGCGGCCGGGGCAGCGGGTTCTCGTGCACGCCGGTGCGGGCGGGGTCGGTACCGCCGCCGTACAGCTCGCCCGGCATCTGGGGGCGGAGGTGTTCGCCACGGCCAGCTCCGGAAAGCGGGACGTGCTGCGCGGCGCCGGGCTGGACGACGAGCACACCGCCGACTCCCGCACCCTGGACTTCGCGGACCACTTCCTCGCCACGACCGGCGGGGAGGGCGTGGACGTCGTTCTGGACTGTCTCGCCGGGGAGTTCGTCGACGCCGGGCTCCGGCTGCTGCCGCGCGGTGGACGGTTCCTGGAGATGGGCAAGACCGACATCCGTGAACCGGGGGCGGTGGCCGCCGCTCATCCGGGCGTGGTGTACCAGGCGTACGACCTGAACGAGGCGGCGCCGGACCTGATGCGGGACATGCTGGACAGCGTCCTCGGGCTGTTCGCTGAGGGTGCGCTGACGGCGCCGCCGACGACGACGTGGGACGTGCGCCGGGCCCGGGACGCGTTCCGGGCGCTCAGCCAGGCCAAGCTGGTCGGCAAGGCAGTCCTGACCGTGCCGCCCGCTGTCGACCCGGACGGCGTGTTCGTCGTCACCGGCGCGGGCGGCAACCTCGGCGGGCTCGTCGCCCGGCACCTCGTCACCCGGCACGGCGCCCGGCGTCTGCTGCTCCTGGGCCGCCGGGGCGCAGCCGGGTTGGAGAAGCTGCTGCCGGCCGACGGCGCGACCGACGTCACCACGCTCGCCTGCGACGTCACCGACCGGGCCGCCCTGCACTCCGCGCTCGCCGGGCTCGACCGGCCCGTCACAGCGGTCGTGCACACGGCCGGGGTCCTCGACGACGGACTGGCGGCCGGGCTCACCGACGAGCAGTTGCACCGCGTTCTGCGGCCGAAGACCGACGGCGCCCGGCACCTGGACAGTGTCCTGCGTGAACTCGGCCAGGATCCGGCCCTGTTCGTGCTGTTCTCCTCCGCGTCCGGCCTCACCGGCAACCCCGGGCAGGCGAACTACGCGGCGGCCAACGTCTCCCTCGACGCGCTCGCGGCCCGCCGCCGGGCCGAGGGACTCGCCGGGCTGTCGCTGGCCTGGCGCGCCTGGGAGTCGTCCGGCGGCATGACCGCCGCGCTCAACGAGACGGACCAGCGCCGCATGGCCCGCTCCGGGCTGCGCGCGCTCACCGCCGAGCACGGACTCGCCCTGTTCGACGCCGCGCTCGGCGCCGACACCGACACCCTCGCGCCGATCGCCGTCGACAGTGCCGTCCTGCGCTCCCAGGCCGAGTCCGGCACACTGCCGGCCGTCTTCCGGGGCCTGGTGCGCGGCCCTGTGCTGCGCCGGGCCACGGCGGACAGCGGCAGCGCCGGACCCGACCTCGCGGAGCGGCTGACGGCCCTGGCGGAGGCGGAGCGCGACCAACTGCTCCTCGATCTCGTGCACCGGCACACCGCGACCGTCCTCGGCCACGGCGACCCGGGGGCCGTCACCCCGCACCGCACCTTCCGGGAACTGGGCTTCGACTCCCTCACGGCCGTCGAACTGCGCAACAGCATCGGCGCGGCCACCGGCCTGAAACTCCCGGCCACCCTCGTCTTCGACCACCCCACCCCGCAGGCCGTGGCCGCGCTCCTGCTCGCCGGGCTCGCCCCGCCGGCCGTCTCCCCCGGCCGCCAGGCGCTC
>NZ_JBTYMC010000569.1:0-2059 GCF_054880855.1 Streptomyces sp. S6
GCCACCGCCGCTCTCGGCGCCGCGCACGCGCCGCCCGCCCAGGCCGCGCCCCGCACCACCGCTCGTGCCGTTCCCGCAGGTGACGAGCCTGAGACCCCCCAGGGAAGCGCGACCCCGCTGCACGGTCCGGCCGGCCTCCCGACCCGCCCGGTCAAGGCGCCGGGAACCACCCGCGCCGACATCATCAGGCGGGCGAAGACCTGGGTCGCCGCGAAGGTGCCGTACAGCATGACCGCGTTCTGGTCGGACGGGTACCGGCAGGACTGCTCCGGGTTCGTCTCGATGGCCTGGGGCCTGCCCGGCAACGAGTGGACGGGCACCCTCGACCGGTACGGCACCCGGATCGCCAAGGAGGACCTCCAGCCCGGCGACATCCTCCTCTTCCACAACCCGGTCGACCCCCAGAAGGGGTCCCACGTGGTGATCTTCGGCGGCTGGACGGACTACACGCACAGCTACTACATCGCCTACGAGCAGACCCGCCCCGGCACCCGCCGCCAGTCCACCCCCTACGCCTACTGGACCCACTCCGACCGGTACCTCGCCTACCGCTACACCGGAGTGACTACGGGTACTCAGGGTGCACCCCCCGACGGGACACCCCCCGGCGAAGGGCTCCCCGAAGGGACCACCCCCTTCCCGGGCCGCGCCTACTTCGGACCCGGCGCGAACAACGCCCACGTCACCCTGCTCGGCACGATGCTCGTCCAACGTGGGGCGAAACGTTTCTATACGACGGGCCCGGGACCCCGCTGGTCCACTGCGGACCAGCGCGCGACCCAGGCGTTCCAGCAGGCCCAGGGGTGGAAAGGCGCCGACGCGGACGGCTTCCCCGGCCCCGACACCTGGGCGCTGCTGAGCACCGGCAAGGGCCGCGACATCGTCACCGGCAACCCCGGCCCACCCGCCCCCTCGTCCACTGTGCCCGTTCCCCCGTCCGCCGCGACCGCCTTCCCGGGGCGCGCGTACTTCAGGCCGGGCGCGGAGAACCCGTACGTCATCCGGCTGGGCGAGCAGCTCGTACGCAAGGGGTACGGGAGGTACTACGGGACCGGCCCCACTCCCCGCTGGGGTGACGCCGACCGGCGGGCCGTCGAGGCGTTCCAGCGGGCCCAGGGCTGGCGGGGCGCGGCGGCCGACGGCTACCCGGGACCCGAGACCTGGAGGCGCCTCTTCTCCTGACCCTGTCATGACGCAGACCGAACAGACGTGACGCATCTGGCGCGGAGGCTGGAGGCAGACATGAGCAGTACGACCACTTCACAGACGGCGGGTTCCGGGGGGCCCGCGGAGGAACGGCCGGAGGGGGAGCCGAGGGGCGCCGGCAAGGAGACCAAAGACATTTCTCGTCCCACCCGTCTCATCCAGAACGAGGCCACCACCGAGATCCCCGTACACCTGCTCTTCCGGGACGACCCCGAGCCGGGTCCCGTAGTACCCGTAGACCCTGAGGTGTTCGGCCGTCCTCAGGGCGGCGCGGTCGGTGCGGCCGGCGGCATCGGCGTCCCGGGCCGGACCCCGACGGGTACTCCCCGTAGTACTCAAGGGGGAGACCTCGGCCTCCCCCTCGGGCCCCCCGGTCACCCCCGTACGACTCAGGGGCCACCCCCCACCCCCCGCCTCAGACGCCCCGGCCGGCGCACCCCCCGCCCGGCGGCCCAGGTCGACCCGGACCTGGTGGAGCGCCCCGCGCGGGTCCTCCCCGGCACCGTCGGTGTCCTCGCGGGCATCTGCGGCGCCGCCGGATGCGTCGCCACCTCCTGGTGGGCCGGCGTCCTCCCGCACGTCGCGGCCGAGGCCCTCCACCTGCCCTTGTACGCCGGTACCGGGCTCGGCCTCGTCCAGTGGGCCGCGTACGCCGGCTCCGGGGCGCTCGGGCTGTTCGGGTTCGGCGGGCTGGCGCGCGGGCGGACCGGCGGGGCGTGGGTGCTCGGGCTGTTCGGACGCTACCGGGGCACGGTCCGCCGTACCGGGCTGCTGTGGGTGAACCCCCTGCTGCTGCGCCGCCGCGTGGACGTCCGGCTGCGGCACTGGCGCAGCGAGCCGATGCCGGCCGCCG
>NZ_JBTYMC010000570.1:0-2041 GCF_054880855.1 Streptomyces sp. S6
GGGCCCTCCGCCGCGCCCGCACCGCCGGGGCCGCGCGGGGCGCCGCCGAAGACGCGGCCCCACTGGGAGAGGCGCTCGCGGCCCTCGGCGAGCAGCAGCATCAGATAGCCGGCCGCCGCGACCAGGAACCACAGCCAGTCCGAACCGCCGTCGGACAGCCCCGCCGCCACCGAGTACAGGGCGAGCAGCGGCAGCCCGGACGGGGCGGCGTTGCGGAACGTCACCGCGAGGGTGTCGACCAGCAGACCGATGAGCAGGACACCGCCGATCAGCATCAGCCGGATGCCGTCGGACAGCGGCGCCGGGATGGCGTACCGCCCGATGTCCTGCCCGCCGGCCCGGAACAGGTCCGCGAAGCGCGCGATGGCCTCGGGGCCGGGGACGACGCCCGCCAGGGCCTGCTCACGGGCGAACATCACCGTCAGCAGCAGGACCAGCGCGAGCGCCTGCGCCGCGACCGTCAGCGGGCGGGCCAGGGGGACACGGCGGGCCACCGCGCCCACGCCCGACTGGAGCAGCAGGACCAGGACCGCCTGGACGAACCAGGAGCTGCGCTCGACCAGGGGCAGCAGGGCGGTCGCCGCCATCAGCGTCGCCGCCGCGGACCACAGCGTCAGCCTCGCCCGCCCGCTCATGTTCCCGTCCTTCCGCCCGTGCCCACCACGCCGGACCGCTCACGGTCCGCCTGGCGCCACAGGTCCTCCATGGAGGCGCCTCTGGGGACGCTCACGGCCGTCCAGCCCGCGTCCCTCAGCATCCTCAGCCGTTCCTCCTGTGCCGTCCGACCCTTCATCGGATCGGACCCGCCGTTCGGTTCACGGCCCGGTTCACGGCTCCACGAGTCGTTGTCGATCAGGAACGCGATCGCGCCCCCGCTGCGCTGGCGCATCCGCGCGGCCACCGCGGCCTGTTCCTCGTCCAGATCGCCGAGGAACGCGACCAGCAGGCCCTCGTTTCCGCCGCGCAGGACGTCGTACGCGCGGGAGAGGCCGGCGCCGTCGGAGTGGTCGACCACCGCGAGGGTGTCCATCATCAGGCCGGCCGCCTCGGCGGACTCGCCGCCGCCGACGAAGCCCTCGGCGCCCTCGCCGGGGACCGAGCTGCCGGTGTCGGTGAGGAGGCGGACGGTGAAGCCGCGTTCCAGCATGTGCGTGAGGACCGACGCGGCGCCCGAGACGGCCCACTCGAACGGGGCGTCGGGGCCGACGCCGTCGTACGCGATGCCCCGGGTGTCCAGGAGGACCGTGCAGCGGGCGCGCTGGGGCTGTTCCTCGCGGCGGACCATCAGCTCGCCGTAGCGGGCCGTCGAGCGCCAGTGGACGCGGCGCAGGTCGTCGCCGTAGCGGTAGCCGCGCGGGATGACGTCGTCCTCGCCGGCCAGGGCCAGGGAGCGCTGGCGGCCGTCGCCGTACCCCTTCGCCTCGCCGCTGAAGCGGACCGGGGGGAGGGGGTCGACGCGGGGGATCACCGTCAGGGTGTCGTGCGACGAGAAGGAGCGGGTCAGTTCGCACATGCCGAAGGGGTCGGACAGGCGGAGCTGGAGGGGGCCCAGGGGGTAGCGGCCCCGCAGGTCGGAGCGGACCCGGTAGGAGACCTCGCGGCGCCCGCCGGCCTCGACGCGGTCCAGGACGAAACGGGGGCGCGGCCCGAGGACGTACGGGACGCGGTCCTGGAGCATCAGCAGCCCGGTGGGCATCCGCGAGACGTTGTCCATCCGCAGATGCACCCGCGCCTCACTCCCGGCGGGTACGCGCGCGGGCGACAGCCGCCGGGATCCCGCCACCCGGTACCGCGTCCGGTACAGCACCCCCGCACAGATCAGCGGCAGCACCGCCAGCAGCAGCCCCACCCGCAGCAGATCCGGCTGCCCGAGCACATACGCGCAGACGGCCGCAGCTATCCCGGCCGCCAGGAACGACCGCCCCCGCGTGCTGAGCCCGGCGAGCGCGGTCCGTACTCCGCCCTTCTCCCCGTCCCCGGCCCGCCGCCCGGAACCGGGACCGCTCGACGGCGCTCCCGGCGCGTACCCGCCGGCCGTGGC
>NZ_JBTYMC010000571.1:0-2026 GCF_054880855.1 Streptomyces sp. S6
ACCTCGCCGGGTCGCCCCGGGCTCGGCGGTGGCCGCGCGGCCCGGCGGTTCGCCGGAGTCGGTCGTGCGGCCCGGCGTCAACTTAGCCAACTTGTGTGCCTGCCGTGAAGATTGAAGCGTTAAATGTCCGATACGTAGTCGTGACCTTCGTCTCTTTCGGGCGAGTGACCGGCGGTAACACCCCCATGTGGGGAGTGAGTTGCCGACTCTTGGGGAACAAGATGCGTGCTTCCCGATGCTTGCGGGATACAACTTGCTGTCATGCGTGTCGACCACTCACCCGCCTCCCTGGGCGCCGCGGCCTTCTACCGGCTGCTCACCGCCGTCGTCGTCCCCCGGCCGATCGCCTGGGTCTCCACCCTGACGGCGGACGGTACGACGGCCAACCTGGCCCCGCACTCGTTCTTCACCGTCGCCTCCACCGACCCGCCGGTCGTCCAGTTCACCTCGGTGGGCCGCAAGGACACCCTCCGCAACATCGAGGCGACCCGCGAGTTCGTCGTCAACCTCGCGCCGGAGCCGCTCTTCCGGCAGATCAACGAGACGGCGACCGACTTCCCCGCAGGGCAGAGCGAGTTCGACGCCGTCGGCGTCGAGCGGGAGCCCTCCCTGAAGGTCAAGCCCCCGCGCGTGGCGGCCTCCCCGGTCGCCCTGGAGTGCCGTCTCCACACGACCCTGGGCATCGGCAACTCCACCCTCGTCCTCGGCGAGGTCGTCCACGCTGTCGTCGACGACTCGGTGCTGGTCGACGGCCACCCGGACATCCACCGCCTGCGCCCCCTGGCCCGACTCGGCCGCGACGAATGGGGCCTGCTGGGCGAGATCCGCGACCTGCCCCGCATCCCCTACCGGGACTGGCCCGAACGCTGACCCGGAGCGGCTCTCCCGGGGGCGGCTCCTCTGACAGGATCGCCCCATGACGACCCGTGACCACACAGACGGCTCCTGGTACTCGCTCCGGTCGAAGAACTCGGCCCTGTCGATCGGCTCGGTGAACTCGTTCCTCTCCATCGGCTCCGTGGGCAGCGCGCTGTCCATCGGCTCCGTCGGAAGTTTCCTGTCGGTCGGTTCCATCGGCTCCGCCGCCTCCGCCCTGTCCGCCGGCTCCTGGCTGAGCGTCGGCTCCGCGCTCTCCGCGAACTCCACCGGCGAGGTACTGGCCTGGCGCTCGCAGCGGTGCACGACGGCGGCTGCGGCGGCCGTCGCCGGACTCGTCGTCCTCGGCCTTCTGGCTGCCCGTCCGAAGGCCCCGGCGCGCGGCTGAGGAAACCCCGCACAAGCTCCTGACCTGCGACGCCCCCCGATCCGGGGGGCGTTGTCAGTGGTGCCCGATAGCTTGATCGATGTCGCGCCGATCCGGCGGAAGACATCCCTCAGAGCTGCAAAGGAGCTGGTGTGTCGTCGAATGCGCAGAAAGTACCGGAACGGGAGCAGTTGAGCACCGCCCGAGTGCTCGCACCCGCCCGGCCCCGCAAACTCGCCAAGGTCCCTTTCGTGGAACTGGCCGACGGCCGCCTCCAGGGCGTCGTCTCCAGCGGCTCGGACATCGAGCGGGTCTACGTCTCGTCCGTGGCCGCAGGGGCGTACGCCTACGCGTGCAGCACCAACAACAACCGCCCCTGCGGCGGCGCCCGGGGTTCGTTCTGCAACCACATCCGCGCGCTGGTCACCGAAGCGGTGCTCCAGTACGGCGCCGAGCGCGTCGCCCGCTACCTGCGCGTGGACACCGGCGACACCACCGCCGACGCGGGCGCGCTGCTCACCGTCATGACCGGCACGCACCCCGCGCCCGACCCGGGCAAGGCCGCCGCCGCGGTGTTCAGCCGCTTCCTGCGCCACCTCGCCTACCTCGAACTCGCCCCGACCACCGCCCCGTTGCCGGAGATGCAGTGGTTCCCGCCGACCCGGGCGGAGGCCGCCTGATGCGCGCCGACACCCTGACCGAACCGGTCGAGGGCCTGGCCGAAGCCCTGGCCGCCGTCGACGCCCTGGACCGCGCCCTCACCGCCGGTCTCCTGCGCCCCCG
>NZ_JBTYMC010000572.1:0-2021 GCF_054880855.1 Streptomyces sp. S6
TAAGTCGGTGTCGAGGACACGGCCGTGCTCAGCCCTTCGGGCCTCCGCGCGCCCGCGCCCTCGACACCGACGCGCCCCTTCGGCTCCTTCGCGGCCGGTGGCCGGAGAGGGGGGCTGAGTGGGTGGGCACTCAACCGGCGTTCGTGGAGATTGGGTGCGCCGTGTTGGAAGAAGGCCCGGTATTTGGGGGTGCGGGCGCGCGGTGCTGGAAGAAGGCTCGGTGTTTGGGGGTGCGGGCGCGCGGTGCTGGAAGAGGGCCCGGCGTTCGGGGGTGCGAGTGCGCGGTGTTGGAGGAGGGCCCGGTGTTTGAGGGTGCGGGCGCGCGGCGATGGCGGCGCAGCCGCCTCCTTAGGGGCGCGGGGAACTGCGCGACCAGCCACAACAAACCCGCAGCCGCCCACACACCAAAACCACCCGACCCGGTGGGCACATACCCGGCGCCGAGGAAGCCTGAACACGGATACGCGGCCATGGCGGCGCAGCCGCCTCCTTAGGGGCGCGGGGAACTGCGCGAACAACCACAACAAACCCGCAGCCGCCCACACACCAAAACCACCCGACCCGGTAGGCACATACCCCGCGTTCATGGAGTTCGCGTGCGCAGGGTTGGGAAAGGAAGCGACCGCCGGTCCGGGAGAGGAGTGACCGGCGGTCGCCAGGGTGGGGCCGGCCGGGTGAGCCGGGCTCCCTAGGGGGTGTTGTCCGCGTGCCCCGGAGTCGGGTGGGCAAACACGGGCGCGCGGAATTAGGTTGTGCAGCCTCGTCGGCCCGAGGCCAGCACCACGCATGCCTGGGCCTCCGTCGCCGTCCGGACAGCCACCATCGGGGTGTACGAGATCGTGTCGCCCGCGACGGTGGCGTCCCCGCGCTGCCGGGCCCTGCCGGCCATGACCTGGACGACGTCCCCAGGGGCGGCACTGAGAATGCGGCCCCATGCCGTCCCGCAGGTCCTGCTGTACCGCACCTCGACCCGCCTCCCGGCGACGGTCGCGCTCTCCGTCGTCGTCACGAGGCCGTCGGCGCAGCCCATCGCTTCCGCGTCCTTGCCACCGCACGCGGCGCCGGCGCATTTGACGCCGGGGGGTAGGTCGATGCGGGGACTGGGCGAGGGGGAAGGGGAGTTGGCGGCGGCGGGGGTGCGGGTGCGCGGTGTGGGAGGTGGACGCGGAGTCGCCGTCGTACAGCTCGCGCGACCAGCTCGCCGGGTACGCGCGCCGGCCGCTGGACCTCGGGCTGCGGCGGCGGGGAAGCGCCGGGAAGCGGTTGCTGGACATTTCCGTGTCCGGGGCGCTGCTGCTGCTGATCAGCCCGCTGCTGCTGGTGTTCGCGGTCGTGCTGCGGCTGACCGACGGGCCGGGGGTCGTGTTCCGGCAGGAGCGGATCGGGAAGGACGGGCGGCCGTTCACGCTGCTGAAGTTCCGCACCTACCGGCCGTCCGACGAGCACGAGGCCGCGACGCGGTGGAGCGTCGCCGGGGAGCGGGAGATGAGCCCCTTCTGCCGGTTCCTGCGCCAGACCTCGCTGGACGAGCTGCTCCAGCTGTGGAACGTGCTGCGCGGGGACATGAGCCTCGTCGGCCCGCGTCCCGAACGGCCGTACTTCGTCGGGCAGTTCAGCCAGACCTACCCCGGCTACGCGGCCCGGCACCGGATGCGGGTCGGGATCACCGGGCTCGCCCAGATCAACGGGCTGCGCGGGGACACCTCGATCGAGGACCGGGCCCGCTACGACAACGCCTACATCGACAACTGGTCGCTGTGGCAGGACGTCTGCATCCTGCTGCGCACCGCCGCCGCCTTCGTCCGTCCGACCGGGAGCTGACGCCGATGGCCCTCGCCCTGCCCCTCACCCCGCCCCGGTCGTGGTCGCCGGTTCTGCCGGTCGCCGCCGTGATCGCCCTCATCGCCCTGCCCGTCACGCCGGGCGGCGAGGGCGGCGCGGGGCCCGCCGACGCGCTCTCCGCGCTGGTCGTCCTCTTCTGTGTCGTCCGGCTGCTGCGGCAGCGGGCCCGGCCGCTGTTC
>NZ_JBTYMC010000573.1:0-2013 GCF_054880855.1 Streptomyces sp. S6
CCGCGAGGGCGACGGCGCTACGGGCGTGCCGGTCCTGGGCACTGTCCGCCAGCGCGGACCGCAGCCAGTCGGGGAAACCCCGGTCCGCCGTCGACCTGCGCCACTGCTCCCGGACGCGGTCGGCCAGCGTCGCCACGTCCTGGAGACGGAACGGGAGCAGGGCCGCCGCGAGATCGGGGCCGGTCAGGTCCGCCCCGGTGAACGGGACGCCGTCGCACTTCAGGTGGGAGGCGAGCACCCGCAGCGGGTCGGGGCGGCCCAGCTCGGCCCTCAGATGGCGCAGTTCGCTCCTGAGGAGATAGGCCAGGTCGCGCGGGAGCACGACGACGAGCCGGGCGCCGCGCGCGATGAGCGTCGTACGGAAGTCGGGCAGTGTCCCCTGGAAGGCGATGTACCGGGACTCCTCGGCACCGGAGAGGTCCAGGAGCAGCCGGTCGCCCTCGCCGATGTCCTCGGGGTCGAGGGGCGACCCGTTCCCGTCGTCCGGTGTGTCGGGGAGTTCGTGCAGGCTGCCGCCGGTACCCGGCAGTTCGTGCAGCAGCATCAGGGCGGCTGTGCGACGGCCCGACGCGCAGGGGCCGTCGAGGAGCACCGTGTGCCGGTCGGCCAGCAGCCGCCGCGCCTCCTGGAAGCCGGACGGCGGGACGAAGCGTTCGGCGAGGTGGTCGCGGTCGGACTCGGAGAACGAGCGGGGGCGTGGCCTGGACCGCAGCCGGGACTCGGTCGCCGCGTAGTAGTGGTTGTGCTGCGGGCCGGGCCCGCTGTTCATGGGGCCGTGGGCGGCCCCGACGTACGTGTCGGTCACTTCTGCTCGCCCCCGCGTGGTGTGCGGGTGCCGAAGCCCTGGCGGATGCCGCCCTCGTTCCTCTCGACGTAGTTGGTGCCGTCGCCGGTGATGTGAGGGCCGTTGTACTGCGGGCCGGGGCCGGTGTTCAGGGGGCCGTGGGCGTCGTTGACGTACGTGCCGACGTCGCCGTTCACATTGCCGATGCCGCCGCGCTGATGGTCGTTGCGCACCCCCTTCGGTGCTTCCGGAGCCGGCTGCTGTTCTGCGGGCCGGCTGGTGTCCAGGGCGGCCAGCGCCGGGATCTGACGGGCCAGGCGGTCGCCGAGGCGGGCGATGTCGTCGCCGAAGGTGGCCAGTTCGACCCGTGCGTACTGGCATTCGGCGAGCTCGGCGATCGACGCGGGCAGCCGCCGGGGGTCCAGCTGCTCCACCTGGCGGCCGATGAACACCGGGACGATCAGCGCGCCCGACGCCAGCGCCTCCTCGATCTCCCGGCGCACCCAGTCCTGCGGGGCGTGCAGGGCCCGCAGGTCGGGGCGGTCGCGGTCGGGGGCGTCCACCCAGCCCTCGTGGATCAGGGTGAGCAGCACCCGGCAGCGGCGCACCGCACTGTCCAGCACTTCGGCGTAGTGGTCGCCGAGCGCGATCGACTTCTTGGCGAGGAAGACGCTGCCTTGGCCGAACCGGTCCGAGAGCGCATGGTCGCAGAGGTAGGCGGCTTCCTTGCCGCCCTTGGTGCGGTAGTTGACGAAGATCTCGTGCATGGGTCGGGTCCCTTCGGGGATCAGGGGATCAGGCAGGGCATCAGGTCGCGCACCGACCGGTTGCGGGCGTGCCGCCGCAGCACCCGGGTCAGTCGGCGCAGGTCGGCGGAGACGGTCGCCGAGTGCACCAGCCGGACGGACGGCAGAAGGTCGGCGGTGATCCGGCAGGCGTGGTCGATCTCGCCCGCCACCGCGTGGGCGAGGGCCCGCCGCACCCCGTACCGGGCCTGCGTGCGGTAGGCGTGCGGCGGGATCTGTGCCGTCTCCCGGTCGAACAGCTCGGCCGCCTCCCGGGGACGCCCCAGGTCGTACAGGCACCAGCCGGTGAACATCGACACCACGTCGGGCACGTGGGAGGCGCCGAGCACGGGCTGGCCGGGGTCGGCGGCGTCGGCGGCGAGCAGGTCACGGGCCTGGTCGAGGCTGCGCAGACAGCCGGTGTGGTCACCGGCCACCGCCCGC
>NZ_JBTYMC010000574.1:0-2005 GCF_054880855.1 Streptomyces sp. S6
CCGCCGCCGAGGCCGGGAGCGTCGCCACGGTCGGCGGACTCGTCGCCGCCGGGCTCGGCGTCTCCGCGATGCCCGCGCTCGTCCAACCGCTGGTGGTGCCGGGCCGCTGGGTGCGGCGTCCGCTGGTGGACCCGGTCGTGGACCGGGAGGTGTACGTCGTCCTGCCGCAGCGCCGGAGCCTGCCGCCCGGCGCGGGCGCTTTCCTGGAGCAGCTCGACGACGTCAGGGCGGCCGGGCACCCGCTGCCCGACGGGGTCACCTGGGCGAACTGATGCGCAAGCCGCACGAATTGATCCCCGTTCCTTGCTGGACGCGCATCCCCGCCGCCTTGCAGCCTGAACCGCATGCAGGGACAGCTGACGGGTTTGAAAGTGGCCGAGTTCGCCCACGTGGTCGCGGGGCCGCTCGCCGGGTCGATGCTCGCCGACCAGGGTGCGGACGTCGTCCACGTCGAACCGCCCGGCGCGGGTGACGCGGCCCGCGCGATGGGGCCGCGACGAGACGGGGTGCCCCTGTGGTTCAAGGTCGCCGGACGCAACAAACGGTCCGTGACGCTCGACCTCCACCACACCGAAGGGCGCGAGATCGCCCGGGAGTTGGTGAGGTGGGCCGACGTCGTCATCGTCACCCTGCGCGCCGGGCGGCTGCGCGAGTGGGGGCTCGACTGGGAGGCCGTCCACGCGCTCAACCCCCGTGCCGTCCTCCTCCAGATCTCCGGGTTCGGCGCCACCTCCTCGCGGGCCGACGCCCCCGGGTTCGGGAAGATGGGAGAGGCCCGCAGCGGCGTCGTCCACCTCACCGGCTTCCCCGGCGGACCGCCCGTGCACACCGGCTTCTCGCACGGCGACGCCGTCACCGGGCTGATGGGCGCCTACGCGATCCTCGCCGCGCTGCACCGCCGGTCCACCGACCCGGAGTTCGACGGCGAGTGGATCGACCTCGCCCTCTTCGAACCGCTCTACCGGCTCGTCGAGTGGCAGGTCATCGCCCACGACCAGCTCGGCGAGGCGCCCGCCCGCGCGGGCAACCGGCTCGCCGTGGCGCCCGCCGCCGTCATCAACACCTACCGCAGCGCGGACGGCGACTGGCTCACCGTCACCTCCGCGACCAATCGCTCGGTCCGCAACGTCGCCCGCCTGCTCGGCCTGCCCGACGGGGAGTTCGCGACGACCGAGCAGCAACTCGCGGGCCGGGAACGGCTGGACGACGGACTGCGCGCCTGGACCGCCGCCCGCCCCACCGCCGACTGCCTCGCCGCGTTCGAGGCCGCCGAGGTCGTCGCCTCCCGCGTCTTCGACGCCGCCGACATCGCCGCCGACCCCGTCTACGCCGAACGCGAGGACATCGTCACCGTCGACGACCCCGACCTCGGCCCCGTCCGCATGCAGGCGGTCCTGCCGCACTTCCGGCAGGTGCCGGGCAAGGTGTGGCGGACGGGGCCCGCGCTCGGGCAGGACAACGACCTGGTGTACGGGCAGTGGCTGGGCATCGAGGGGGACCGGCGGACGAAGCTGAGGGAGACGGGTGTCATCTGAACGGCGGGTGCCGCTGCGCTCGTTGCTGTTCGTCCCCGGCAACCGCACCGCCTGGCTGCCCAAGGCCGAGGCGGCCGGCGCGGACGCGGTGATCCTGGACCTGGAGGACGCCGTCCCGCCCGAGGGGAAACGCGCGGCGCTCGCGGAGGTGCGGGAGGCGCTGACCCACACCTCCGGCCCGCGTCTCCTCGTCCGCGTCAACTCCCTGGACGCCGCGTCGGGTTGGTCGGGCGCGGACGAACTGCGCGCCCTCGCCCGGCCCGGCCTGTACGGCGTCGTCGTCCCGAAGGTGACGGGCGCCGACGACATCCGGCTCGCCGACCGGCTCCTCGCCTGGTCCGAACGTGAACAGGGCCTGCCCGAGGGGCACTTCGCGCTCGTCCCGCTCCTGGAGACCGCCCGCGCGCTGCGGGAGGCGTACGACATCGGCCGCGCCGCCGCCCGCGTCGCCCACCTCGGCGCGCTGACCG
>NZ_JBTYMC010000575.1:0-2004 GCF_054880855.1 Streptomyces sp. S6
GCCTCCTGCGCGTCGAACCCGCGCGCGGCGGCGAGCGCGACCCCGTAGGCCCCGGCGATCCCGAGGAGCGGCGCCCCGCGCACCGCGAGCGATCTGACCGCCTCCACCAGCACGGACGCGTCCGTGCACACCAGCTCGACCTCCTCCGCGGGCAGCCGTGTCTGGTCGAGGAGGACCAGCACGGGCCCTTCCGGCAGTTCCTCCCATCGGATCGCCGGTGTCCCGGCGGGCCGGTCGTCGTCTCCGGTTCGCGTGTACGGATCAGCCATGCGGTGAGTCTGCCCAGGATCCGCCGGACCATGGACGGTCCGCGGGACGGCACTTGAGCCCCACCGCGGCCGGTCCCTCTGTCGGTGCCCCATGGCACGATTGCATCCAACCTGCCACCGCGACCGCGGACCGGCACCGAGAAGGAGCGACGATGAACGACACTCCGGGCTGGGCCTCGCCCGGATCGGCCCCGTCCGAGGGCCCCGAAGGACAGGAGTCCACAGCGCCCTCGGACCAGCAAGGCGGCCGACCGTCGGACTCCGGCTCCGGCAACCAGTGGTCCAAGGAGCAGCCGCCCCCCGCCCAGTGGACGGCGCCCACGCGCCAGACGCCCCCGCCGGCCCCCGGCCCGGCCCCGACCGGCTGGAACGCCCCGACGCCCCACCCCGGCCACGGAGCTCCCGGCGGCTGGGGAACCGGCTGGGGAGGCCCCCCGCCCGCCGCCAAGCCCGGCATCATCCCGCTGCGCCCTCTCGGCGTGGGCGAGATCCTCGACGGCGCCGTCTCCAGCATGCGCACCCACTGGCGCACGGTCCTCGGCATCTCCCTGGCCATCGCCGTCGTCGTCGAGGTCGCCAGCGTCCTCGTCCAGGGCTTCCTCCTGGCCGACACGGACACGACGGCCATCGGCAACCCGAACGCCAGCCTCGACGAGGTCAGCCGCGCCATGGGCGCCTCGACGACGGCCTCGGGGATCGTCACCCTGATCGCCATGGTCGGCACGATCCTCGCGACCGCCCTGCTCACCACCGTCACCAGCCGGGCGATCCTCGGCAAGGGCGTCACCACCCGCGATGCCTGGCGCGACGCGCTCCCGCAACTGCCGCGCCTGTTCGGCCTGCTCCTCCTGCTGATGCTCATCATCGGCGGCACGGTCTTCGTCGGCGCCCTGCCCGGCATCGCGGTGACCGTCGCGGGCGGCGGTACGGCGGCGGGGGTCGGCCTGACCGTCCTCGGCATCTTCGGCGCGGGCGCCGTCGCGATCTGGCTCGGCATCCGCTTCTCCCTCGCGCCGCCCGCGCTGATGCTGGAGAAGCAGGGCATCAAGAAGGCGCTGGGCCGCTCCGTCAAACTCGTCCGCGGCGCTTGGTGGCGTGTCCTCGGCATCCAGCTGCTCGGGACGATCATCACCGGCGTCGTCTCGATGATCGTCGTCGTCCCCTTCGCCCTCATCGGCGCCGCCCTGGGGGACGGCGGCATGAGCGGCTTCCTCGCCAACTCCGCCGCCGCCGGCCACGACTGGACGTACCTGACCGTCACCGGCATCGGCGGCGTCATCGGCTACACGATCACGTTCCCGATCAACGCCGGCGTCTCCGTGCTCCTCTACGTCGACCAGCGCATCCGGCGCGAGGCCCTCGACCTCGAACTCGCCCGCGCAGCCGGCCTCCAGGACTACGGCACCACCACCGGGAGCTGACGGCGTGCACCTGACGGGGGGAACCATCAGGGCCCTGTGGTCGGCGGCGGCCTCGGACGACACGCCGCCGCTGACCACACCCCGCGATCCCGCGCGGGAGGCGGCCCGCCGCGAACTGTCCAAGCGGCTGTACCACGAGAACGACCCGAACCTCCTCCAGCGCGCCCTGGACGCCTTCTGGAAATGGCTCGGCGGCCTCTTCGACACCGCGGCCGGCGCCACCCCGGGCGGCACGCTCGGCCTCGTCGCCGTCGTCCTGGTCGTCCTCGCCGCCGTCGGCGCCCTGTGGTGGCGCCTGGGCTCCCCTCGCCGTA
>NZ_JBTYMC010000576.1:0-1998 GCF_054880855.1 Streptomyces sp. S6
CCACGGCACCACGGCCACCCCCGCGACCCCCGCCCACACCGCGACCCCGACCCGCCAGCCCTGGCCCATCGCGTCGGTCAGCGGGACCGTGACCGCCGCCGCGGTGGCCGTGCCGAGGGCGAGGGCCATGGAGTAGAGGCCGGTCATGGGGCCGACGCGGTCGGGGAAGTGGTGTTTGACGATGACCGGCATGAGGACGTTGCCGACGGCTATGCCCATGAGGGCGAGGGCGCTGGCGGCGAGGAAGCCGGGGACGCCGCCGGCGTAGGGGCGCAGGAGGAGGCCGGCGGTGAGGGCGGCGAGGCCCGCGCCGACGACCGTCGTCGCGCCGAAGCGGCGGGCGAGACGGGGTGCCGTGACGCCGAAGACGGCGAAGCAGAGGGGTGGGACGGAGGTGAGGAGGCCCGCGAGGCCGCCGCTCATGCCGATGCCGTCGCGGACCTCCTCCAGGAGCGCGCCGAGGCTGGTGATGGCGGGGCGGAGGTTGACGGCGGTCAGGACGATGGCGACGACGAGGAGCCGTTTCGTCCACGCGCGCGTAGAGGGCGTTTTCGGCTCGCCGGGTGCTGTTTCCGTCGTCCGGGGCAGTGCCGTCGTCCGTGTCGTCTCGCTCGCCATGCCGCCCATCATAGAATCATAGGATGATTGTGTGCATGCTTCCCGCGTCCCGCTCGTGCGAAGGTGTCCCATGGTCCTGACCCACCCTCGCCGTTCCGCGCTCTCCGAGCAGGTCATCGCCACCCTGCGGCAGCAGATCACCTCCGGTGAGTGGCCGGTCGGCTCGCGCATCCCGACCGAACCCGAGCTGGTCGAGCAGTTGGGTGTGGCCCGCAACACCGTCCGGGAGGCCGTGCGGGCGCTGGCGCACAACGGGCTGCTGGACATCCGGCAGGGGTCCGGGACGTACGTCGTGGCGACGAGCGAGCTGGCCGGGGTGATGCAGCGGCGGTTCGCGGGCGCCGACCCCCGGCACATCGCCGAGCTGCGCGCGGCCCTGGAGTCCAGTGCGGCGCGGCTGGCCGCGGAGCGTCGTACCGAGAAGGATCTACGGCAGCTGGACGGACTGCTCGCGCGGCGTGAGGAGGCGTGGGCGTCCGGGGAGCGGGAGGCGTTCGTGGCGGCGGACGCGACGCTGCATCTCGCGGTGGTCGCGGCGTCCCACAACGACGCGATCACCGCGCTGTACGCGGATCTGGGCGAGGTGCTGCGGGACTTCCTGCGCGACGACGTGGGGCCCGAGCTGTCGCCGGGGTCGTACGTCGAGCACGCGCGGATGATCGAGGCGATCCGCGCGGGGGACGCGCAGGAGGCTGCCGCGGAGGCCGCGGGGCACGCGTTCGGGTGCCGGTTCAGCCGCGCGCGTGGGTGACCCACACCGCGCGGATCTCCTTCCAGCAGCGCCCGGTGAGCCGTACGGTCCTGGCGGGGCCGGCGTCGACGGGGGCCGCGTCCGTGTCGATGTCCCACCAGCGCACGCACTCGATGTGCAGCCGGACGCGGTCGGTGTCCGGGTAGGGGTTGTGGCACCAGACGACGACCTGTGAACCCTCGGCCTCGTTACGGCACTCCGCCCCGAAGGGCTCCACGCGCGCGTGGACGACCGGTTCACGCACACGCGCGTGCGGCATCGCTTCGTACGGCAGCCCCAGCAGCAGGGCGACGGCGGCTATCGCAGGGGGAACACCGCGGGACATGCGCACAAGGGAACCTCCTCGGCATGGCTCGGGAGGGGCGTACTTCGACAAGGCGTACGTCCACCCTGTCCCGCCCACCCCACCCCCCGCCCGGCCGGGTACGCCGAACGAGTGAGGGCCCGGTCCCGGGAGTCGTCCGGGGCCGGGCCCGCTACGAGACAGAGCCGGAAGCCGAGCGGGGGGGCGAGCCGAGGGCGGGGAGGAAGCCTCACGCAGACGCCCCGGGGCCGGCGGATGCCCAGGCCCTCCGACCGCCCGACCGCGACACGGCGACCGCCGCGCACAGGCTCCAGGGCGCCGCCGG
>NZ_JBTYMC010000577.1:0-1993 GCF_054880855.1 Streptomyces sp. S6
GGGTCGTCGGCACGCGGGAGGCGGCGTCGCCGGGAGGGGCCAGGCGCAGGGCGGACTCGCCGATGCGCAGGAGGGCGCCCGGCGGGAAGTGGACGGCGCGGTCGGCGACGCGCGCGCCGTCGAGGGTGGTGCCGTTCGTGGAGCCGAGGTCGGTGACCGTGACACGGCCGTCGGCGGCGAGGGTGACCGCGCAGTGCACGCGCGACACGTCCGGGTCGTCCAGCGGGACGTCCGCCTCCGTGGAGCGGCCGACGCGGATCTGTCCGCCGTGCAGGAGGTGCACCCCGCCCGCGTCCGGGCCCGCGACGACGTGCAGGCGGGCCGGCGCGTCGTCGATCTCGGGATGGGCCTCCGGGGCGGCGGGGACGGTCAGGGAGAGGACGGCGCCGTCGGTCAGGGGCGGCTCGCCGAGCGTCGTCCGCGTCGCGTCCAGGCGCTGCTCGCCCGCGTACAGGGCGACCGCCCCGCTTCCGGGGGCCTCGCCGGTCACGGCCGACGCCAGCGCGGAGGCGACCGCGGACAGCGCAGTCCCCGCCGGTGCCGTCACCAGCACGTCGCGGCTCGCGCTCCGGCCCCGGCCCTCCGAGGCCGGGGCCTGCGGGTCTACGACGGTCAGCCGGATCTGCATCGCCGTCAGCGGTCCCTTCTGCCCCGGGCGCGGGCTTCCCCCGCCCCGCACGAGCACGTCGGCCAGTACTGGGGGCATCCTCGCACCTGTCACCGACAACGCGGACGCCACCGGCCCTCAAGTGATCTTGATTGGTCGGCTCTGCCCGCAAAAGTGCCTGACGGATGTTCCGCCGATGATCACTTGAGATCCGTCACGTTTCGGGACCGGCAACCATCGGACCACGGAACGCGTCTTTCCGGGGAAGCCGGAGGACTTCCCGGTCCTACCCGGTCATTCGCCGTCAGGACGTTGACAGGCCGTCGAACGCGCGAGGGAGGACGCCCGTACCCATAGCGGGACGACAGCCCCGTCCCGGGGCCGTCGCACTACAGTGGTCGGAACATATGCAGGCACATCGGCAATCACCAGGGAGCGCGTGACGTGCGGCCAGTCGGCAGCAAGTACTTGCTTGAGGAGCCGCTCGGACGCGGCGCCACGGGCACCGTCTGGCGTGCCCGCCAGCGAGAAGCCGCGGGTGCCGAGGCCGCCGTGCCCGGCCAGCCCGGTGAGACCGTCGCCATCAAGGTCCTCAAGGAGGAGCTGGCGAGCGACCCCGACGTCGTCATGCGCTTCCTGCGCGAGCGCTCGGTCCTGCTGCGCCTGACCCACCCGAACATCGTCCGGGTCCGCGACCTGGTCGTCGAGGGCGATCTGCTGGCCCTGGTCATGGACCTCGTCGAAGGCCCCGACCTGCACCGCTACCTGCGCGAGAACGGCCCCTTCAGCCCCGTCGCCACCAGCCTGCTCACCGCCCAGATCGCCGACGCGCTCGCGGCCAGCCACGCCGACGGCGTCGTCCACCGCGACCTGAAGCCGGCCAACGTCCTGCTGCGCCAGTACGACGGCCGGATGCACCCCCTGCTGACCGACTTCGGCATCGCGCGCCTCGCCGACTCCCCGGGGCTGACCCGCACCAGCGAGTTCGTCGGCACGCCCGCGTACGTCGCGCCGGAGTCCGCCGAGGGCCGCCCGCAGACCTCGGCCGTCGACATCTACGGCGCCGGCATCCTGATGTACGAGCTGGTCACCGGCCGTCCGCCGTTCGGCGGGGGCTCCGCACTCGAAGTCCTCCACCAGCACCTGAGCGCCGAACCGCGCCGCCCCTCGAACGTCCCGGAACCCCTGTGGACGGTCATCGAGCGCTGCCTGCGCAAGGACCCGGCACAGCGCCCCGGCGCGCAGAGCCTCGCGCGCGCGCTCCGGATCGTCGCCGAGGGCGTCGGCGTGCACGCGAACTCGATGCAGATCGCCGCCGCCGAGGGCGTCGGCCACCTCCTCACCCCCGACCCGGCCCCCGCGGCCGTCCCCGGCGCCGACGGCTCC
>NZ_JBTYMC010000578.1:0-1990 GCF_054880855.1 Streptomyces sp. S6
GTCGAGGGTGGCCCGCGCGGCGCCGTACCAGCGCGCGGGCGCGGCGGTACGCAGCTTCTCCGGATAGCCGTCCGGGCGGGGCGCCGTACCGCGCAGCACCCGATTGACCGCCAGTTCGGCGACGACGAGGTAGGTCGGGATGCCCGCGAGGTGGAACAGCAGCGGCTCCACCCGGTAGTGCCCTTCCCGCGCCTGCGCCAGTTCCCGTTCGACGACGTCCAGGTCGCGGTAGTGGACGTCGACCCGCCGCCCCTCGACGTCCAGCCAGGCGCCCCCGTTGAACACTCCCCCGCCCCAGCCGCCGACCTCCGAGACCTCCCCCGGCCACCCGACGGCCCGCAGTTCCCCCGGGTCGAACGCGCCCCGGTAGTACACCGCCAGGTCCCAGTCGCTGTCCGGCCGCTGCGTCCCCTGCGCGCGGGAACCCCCGAGCGCGACCGCGCGCACTGCGGGAAGTGCGGCGAGCCGGTCGGCGACGGTGTCGAGGAACTGGGCGTCGGTGAGGTGGGGCATGGGCTCAGGCTATGAAGTGCGGCCCGGGGCCGACCAGTTGTTTTCCGGGCCGTCCCTCACCGTTCCTGACCTGCGCACATCGGGACTGTCATACCCGGATGGTTACATTGACTCACTCTGTGTAGGCGAACGGGAGATCGGAGGCAGATGCGCTCTGAGCGGCGACGGCGTGCGGAGGTCGTCGACTACTGGCGGTCCGTCGAGCTGCTCGGCCCGCCCCGGCTGCCGACCTCCTCGCGCGAGGAGGTGCGGCAGGTGGACGTCCGGCCCGGGGAGCCGTGGCCGGTGCTGCCCTGGCAGGAGGACGGGCCCGGCGACGCGGACCGGGGGGTGTGGCGGCACACCGTGTACGGCGGGGTGTTCAGGCCGGCCGCCCTGCTCGATGGGCTCCAACCGCGCTTCGGTGCGGACCGCTTCGACATGGACCCCTTCGGCGCCCGCGCGCGACAGGGCGAGAGCGCGGTGTTCGCGCTCACCGTGGACGCGGACGGGGTGCTCTTGGAGGGCACGGTGGCGCTCTCCGCGTGCGCGTGGACGGCGGGGCGCGTCCGGAGTGCCGGGCCGGACGAGGTGGGGTGGCCGGAGGGGTTCGGGGTGGCGGAGGCGGGGTGCGCGCGGGCGATCGGGGCGCTGAGCCGGCGCCATGTGCCGTACGGGCACGCGCGCGTGGAGGGCGGTGAGGCTTCGGAGGGCTGGCGCGGAGTCGTGCTGGAGGTGCTCGGTCCGGCGGCGGTCGGGGCAGTGGGGGCGTTGCTCGGGGGTGCTGTGCGGCGGATGGGGGTGCCGGGGCAGCGGGGGGACGGAGAGGGCGGGGTGAGCGCTGACGGCAACGGCCCGCGCGGGAGCGTCCGCACGCTTGCCGACGCGTCCACGTGTACGGAACTCCGCCTCGCCCCCGGTCCGCATGCGACCCGCCGCCCGCTGGAACTCCCCGACCTGATCGCCCTCGCCGCGCACGCGGCCGAGCTGTGCGGCGTACCGGACCTGCTCTCCCCGGCGAGCGTCCGCGTGCATAGCCGGCGCGTCAGCAGGCGCCGGGACGGCTCCCTGCCCGACGCCCGGCCGGCACGCCTGAACAGCCGTCCGGCAAAGGACCTGGAGCGGGTCGCGGGCGCCGAGGAGCACGGCGTGCCGCTCACGGCGTACCTGACCGCCCCCGGGAACGCCCCGACGGCCGCCCGGACCGATGTGCGCGAGCACCCGGAAGCAGTCCTGGACGCGGTGGCCCCCGGGGCGATGTCTCTGGGGTGCTGGCCCGCGCCGGAGGGGCGCCCGCTCGACCTGAGCCGTCAGTTCGCGGTCAACACCGTGCTGGCCGAGTTGTCGGAGGGCGGGCTGTTCTCCATGACCGTTCCCCCGGGGACCGGAAGGGTGGGCGTACTGCGGGACCTGGTCGCCGCGGTCGTGGTGGAGCGGGCGACCCGGCTGGCGGCGCTCGCGCGCCCGGCGGACGCCTACGCCGGGGCGGTCGAGTGGC
>NZ_JBTYMC010000579.1:0-1969 GCF_054880855.1 Streptomyces sp. S6
GCGGACGCTGGTCGAGCCGGTGACCGAGGCGCTGGCGCTGCGGGCGCTGACCGGCGCGTGCGCGGTGGTCGCGGTGTCGTCGCCGGGTGCGCCGCTCGGTGCGGACGACTCCTTCGACGTCGTCATCCGGATCGGCGACCCGTCGTCCGTCCACGACCTCGACCCCTACGCCGGGTCCGACGACCCCGACGAGGCCGCCGCGATCCTCTCCGAGGCCCTCGTGGGCGATCTGGACGCCCCGCAGGCCACCACCGCCCTCGCCCAGCTCCTCGGCCCGTACAGGGCCGCCCACGGCCGTTTCCCGGCCCTTCCCGTCCTGCGTGAGCTGCTGGAGGGGACGCAGACGCTGGGCGCCCTGCGGGACGCGCTCGCCGGGGACGAGGTGATGCGCCGGGAACTGGACGCGCGCATCCGGCAGACGGGCACCCCGGGGGACGTGGGGCGGGCGCTGGCGGACCGGCTGGCGCTGCTGAGCCGGCCGGTGTTCGCGGAGTTCCTCGGGGGGACCCGCTCGGGAGGCGCGTCACACCGGGCGTTCTCCCTGCGGGCGCTCGCCCATCACCCCCTCCGCGTCCGTATCGACCTCCCCGCGCGCGGGCACGAAGAGGCCGGACGGCTGCTCACCCGGCTGGTGCTCGCCCAGTTCCACGCGGTCGTGCGGGAGGGCCGCCGCGGACACTTCGCCTGCCTCGTCCTGGACGACGCGACCGGGACGGTCACCGCGGAGTCGGTGCGGCACATCCAGCGGCTGCGGTCCCTGGACGCGGGTGTCGTCCTGTCCCTGCGGAGCGTCGGCGACGTCCCCGAGGCGCTGCACGGGCCGCTGTACGGGGCCGTGGGCTGCCGCATGGCGTACGCCGGTGTCACCACCTGGGACGGCAACCGCTTCGCCCAGACCTGGGGCACGGAGTGGGTCGAGACGACCGAGGTCGCCAAGCACACCGTCTTCGCCGACCAGCCCATGACCCGCGCCATCCACGCCCTGCGCAAACTCGTCACCGGCAAGGCCGTCACCACCGACGCCGTCACCGTCCGCCAGGTCGAACGCGAACGCTGGTCCGCCTCCCAACTGGCCCACGAACTCCCTCCGGGCCACGCGGTCCTCTCCCTGACGACCGTGACGGGCGAGCACGCGCCGCCGATGCTGGTGGATCTGCGGGGCTGAGGGGGCGCGGGGCACCGGGGCTTCACACAGTGGACGCCCCCGTCCCACCTGCCCGCACGGCTCTCCCCCCACCACCCCCTGAGGCACAATCGGCACTGCCCCCGCCTGCACCACCCCCGATCTGAAGGCACCATGCCCCCCACCCTCGCCTCGCTCGTCCATCACTCCGCGCTGAAGCTCGTCGTCCGCGCGGGGGAGGACCGGCTGGGTGTGCCGGTGCGGTGGGCGCATGTGAGTGAGCTGCCGGATCCGGTGGAGTACATGGAGGGCGGGGAGCTGCTGCTGATCACGGCGTTGAAGCTGGACGCGGAGAACCCGGCGGCGATGCGCGGGTATGTGCGGCGGCTGGTGGACGCCGGGGTGGTGGGCCTGGGGTTCGCGGTGGGCGTCAATTACGACGACGTCCCGGAGGCCCTCGTCCAGGCGGCCCGCGACGAGCATCTCCCGTTGCTCGAAGTCCCGCGTCGCACCCCGTTCATCGCGATCAGCAAGGCCGTCTCGGCGGCGATCGCGGCGGACCAGTACCGCGCGGTGACGGACGGTTTCGCGGCCCAGCGGGAGCTGACCCGGCAGACTCTGGCGGCGGGCCCCGAGGGCCTGCTGACGGCGCTGGCGGCTCAGGTGAACGGCTGGGCGGCGCTGTACGACATGTCGGGGACGGTCGTCGCGGCGGCCCCGGAGTGGGCGTGGCGCAGGGCGGCCCGCCTCACGGTGGACGTCTCCCGGTTGCGCGAGCGCCCCGCCCCGGCCTCCTCGGTGGTCGACGGCGAGGACCGCGTGGAGCTGCACTCCCTGGGCACGGGC
>NZ_JBTYMC010000580.1:0-1937 GCF_054880855.1 Streptomyces sp. S6
GCGCCTGCTGCTGCGCGGCCATCTGGGGGGCTGCCGGGGCGGCGGGCGCTGCCATGGCCGGGGTGGGCAGGGGCTGAGCCGGCGTGGGCTGGGTCGGCAGGGGGGCGGCTGCCATGGGGGCTGTCATGGGTGAGGCCGCCATGGGCGGGGCTGCCATGGCTGCGGCGAAGGCGGGGGCCATGGGGGGCTGCGGCGCCATCGGGGCGGGAGCCGGCGCGGGCGCGGTCATCGTCTGAGGCGCCGTCATCGCCTGGGGAACTGCCATCGGCTGAGGGGTGGGCATCGCCTGGGGTGCCATGAGGGTGGCGGTGAAGCCGGGGTCGACGGGTGCCATGGGCGCGGCCATCGGCTGGGGCGCCATCTGCGGTGCGGTGAGGGCGGGTTCGGGTGCCGGGGCCGGGGTGGGGGTCGGCATGGGCACGGCGAACGTCGAGTTGGCGGCGGCCATACCGGCGGAGGGCGGGGCCATCAGGGTCGAGGTGTAGGCCGGTTCGGCGGGGGCCTGGGGTGCCGTCGGCGCGGGCGCGGGGGCCGCCGATGCGGCGGTCGGAGGTGCCATCGTCGCGGACGCGTACGCCGGTTCGGCCGGTGCCGACGGTGACATGACCGTCGAGGTGAATGCGGGGGCCGTCGGCGCGGCCTGCGGGGTCATCGGCGCGGACGTGTACGTCGGTTGGGCGGGGATCCCGGCGGAGGGGCTCATCACCGTCGAGGTGAGGGCCGGTTCCGGGGCCGTCGGGGCGGACGCTCCCGGTGTCATGACCGTCGACGTGAACGCGGGCGCCGGGGCGGCGGCCTGCGGGGACATCAGGGTGGACGCATACACCGGCTCGGCGGGCGCGGGCGCGGCGGAGGGGCTCATCACCGTGGATGTGAAGGCGGGGTCGGGGGCGGCCGACGGGCTCATCACGGTCGACGTGAAGGCCGGTTCGGGAGCCGCCGGGGCGGGTGCCGAGGGGGCCATGACGGTCGTCGCGTACGCGGGTTCGGCGGGGGCGGCCGGCGCCGAGGGGGACATGACCGTCGAGGTCAGGGCGGGTTCGGCGGGGACCGGGGCGGCGGCCTGCGGCTGCGGGTCCTGCCAGGTCGTCGCGCCGGACGGGTCGTACTGGGCGAAGGCGCCCGTCTCCCACGTCGGAACCGACGGGAACGCGCCCGTGTCCCGGGCGGGCTCCGCGGGGTTGTACATCGGGAGGGAGCCGGTGTTCCAGGCCGCGGCTGCGGGCGCGGGTTGCGCTACGGGAGCCGCGGCCGGGAACGCGCCGCCGGGCTGGGCCGCCGGAGAGGCGTACTGGGGGAACGTGCCGGTCTCCCACGACGGGACGGAAGGGAGGGCGCCGGTGTCACGTGACGGGTCGGCGGGGTTGTACATCGGCAGCGAGCCGCTGTCCCAACCCTGCGTCGAGGGGCGGGAGTCGGGCGCCTGCATGACCGGGATCTGGCCGGTGGCCGTCGGATCGGGCGACATCTGGACGACCGGGATCGGTCCGGTCGCCGTCGGGGAGACGGGCATCTGCACGACGGGAATCGGCCCGGTCGCCGTCGGCGAGGCGGGCATCTGGACGACCGGGATCGGCCCCGTGGCGGTCGCGGAGACGGGCATCTGGACGACGGGTATCTGCCCGGTCGACGTCGGGGTGGCCGCCATCGGCACGCCCGGGGACGACGGAACGACCGGGATCGGCCCGGTGACGGTCGGGTCGGCGGGCATCTGCGCGACCGGCGCCTGCATGACCGGGATCTGGCCGGTGGCCGTCGGGTCGGGCGACATCTGCGGGGCGAAGGCCGGCATGACGGCCGTCTGGGCCATGGTGGACGGGACGACCGGGATCTGGCCCGTGGCCGCCGGATCGGCGGGCATGCGCGTGTGCGCCGGGGGGAGCGCGGCCAGAGGGGACGGCGGGAGCGCGGCGGGGACGGCCGGCGGGAGCGCGGGG
>NZ_JBTYMC010000581.1:0-1912 GCF_054880855.1 Streptomyces sp. S6
CGGACGGGCCTCGGCTGGCCCCGGCCGGCGACGACCGGCGCGGCGGGGTGACCGTCACCGGCCGGGCCGGCGATCTTCTGCTCCTGCTGAAGCGCCGGGTGCCGGTGCGGGAGGCGGCGGTGGAGGTCACCGGGGACGCCCGGCTGCTGGGGCACTGGCTGGAGCACGTGCGGGTGTGAGACGGCGGGGGGCGACGATTACCTGGGAGGTAATCGACGTGCCCGGCGGTCCCCGGCACAGTGATCACGTGGCCGCACCGACGTCGCGGTCCGGTCCTGAATCCGAGGAGAGAACCACCATGACGATGTACGACACCGCCGTCGAACGCTACCTCGCGGCGTGGAACGCCACCGGAGCCGAGGCCATCGCCAAGGCCGTGTCCGAGGCGTTCACGGAGGAGGCCATCTACACCGACCCGCTGGCCGACGTGGCCGGTCACGACGGTATCGCCGCCGCCATCGAGGGCGCCCACGCCCAGTTCCCGGGCTTCGAGTTCCGGCTGAAGGGCACGGTGGACGGCAACCACAACATCGCCCGCTTCTCCTGGGACCTGGTGTCGACGGCCGACGGGTCCTCCCCGGCCGGCGGTTCCGACGTGATCGCGATCGCCGAGGACGGCCGGATCTTCTCCGTCAGCGGTTTCCTGGACCGCGTTCCGGGGGCCTGATCTCCTCCAGCATCTCCCGCAGGGCGGCGGCCGTCTCCTGGTCCGAGGGCAGGAACGTCTCGATGGCCAGTTCGGAGACGGTCACGTCCAGCGGGGTGTTGAAGGTCGTCAGCACCGACACGAACGACAGCAGCCTGCCGTTCCGCTCGATGAGCAGCGGCAGTGCGTAGGGGTGGCCGCCGGTCCGGGTCTCGCGCGAGCAGCGGGGCACGGGGTAGGCGGCCACTTCTTCGTGGAGGCGCACCAGCCCGGCGGAGCCGCTCAGTTTGATCTGTCTCTCCAACTGGCCCAGCAGATGGGCACGCCACTGGCCGAAGTTGCGGATCGCGGGGGCCATGCCGTCCGGGTGCAGGGCCAGCCGCATGGTGTTGACGGGCGGGACGAGCAGGTGTCCGGCGGCCCCGGCGACCAGGGCGAGGAGGCTGCGGTTGGCTCCGACGACGTCGTAGAGGCTGTCGTGCACGAGGGCCGGGTTGGGTTCGTGGACGGCCAGCAGGCGTTCGAGTTCGCCGTTGAGCATGCGCATCGCGGGGTCGTTCAACGGGGTTTCGGGGAATTCCGGGGCGAAGCCGGCGGCGACCAGCATGGCGTTGCGTTCCCGTACGGGGACGTCGAGCTGTTCGGCGAGGCGCATCAGCAGGCTGCGGCTGGGCCTGGCGCGGCCGGTCTCGATGAAGCTGATGTGCCGGGCGGAGCTGTCGGCCCGTGAGGCGAGTTCGAGTTGGCTGACGCCGCGCCGGTCACGCCATCGGCGCAACAGCACGCCGAGTTCGGGGCTGTGGGGCGCCCCTGCTAACTGAGTGATCATGCGATCAACACTAACTGCGTGGAGCGACGGGCCCAATACCGCGTGCAGTCGGGGCCGGGCCCGCGCCGCACCTCCGACCAGGCGAGAAACCGTGCCGGCCAGGGTGGCCGGGTTCGTGGCGCGGTGCGCGAATGCGCAGGCGTGCCGCGTCAGGCCGGTCCGACGAGAGCCGCGTGCAGCCAGTCCCGCAGCCGGCCGGCGTCCATCTCCGGGAGTGCGGCGGCGTCCTTCGCGGTGTCCGCGTCGCCGCCGAGGCCGACGAACTTCTCACGGACGAGTTCCTCGTGACGGGCCCGGGTGTGCTCGCCCGCCGCGCCGAGCGGGACGAGCCGCTCGCGGGTGAACGTGCGGCCGTCGTCGAGGCGTACGGTGACGCGGGCGCCCGTGGCCTTGGTCGCGGCGGTGAAATCGGGTTCCGGCGGCCGGACGGCGGCCAG
>NZ_JBTYMC010000582.1:0-1884 GCF_054880855.1 Streptomyces sp. S6
CGGTGGAGGTCGGTGGGCGCAGGGGCGGTCGGGCGAGGTCGCGCGCCTTCTCGGCGTCGTCGGCCAGCACCGCCAGGTAGAGCGCGCGCTTGCCCGAGAAGTTGGAGTAGACCGCGCCTCGGGTGAGGTCGGCGCGCTCGGCGATGCGGTCGATCTTGGCCTCGGCGTAGCCGTGTTCGGTGAACTCGCGGCGGGCGGCGACGAGTACGGCGGCGCGGGTGCGTTCCTGCTGCTGGGCGCGGGTGAGTCTCGCCATGGTGTCCCCTTCGGTTCGGGCTGTGCCATGATACCGGGACCATCCAGATGACAGCATCATCCAAAAACACCGAACATCCGGAGCCCTCATGCCCCTCCCTGTCCTGCACGCCCTGCGCTGCACCGGCGCCGCGAGCCCGGCCCGCCTCGGCGCGTTCACCGGACTCGCCGCGCCGGACGTCGAGTCCGCGCTCATCGACCTCGGCGTCGAGGGGTTCGTGACGCGCTCGTACGACGCCTGGGCCCTCACCGAGGCGGGCCGCGCGGAGAACGTCCGGTGTGTCACCGCCGAACTCGACGCGGCCGGCGCCCGGGGCGCGCTGCGGGCGGGGTTCGAGCGGTTCCTGGTGCTCAACCCGGAGCTCCTCGATCTGTGCACGGCCTGGCAACTCCGGCCGGTGGACGGCACGTTCACCGCCAACGACCACACCGACCCCGCGTACGACGCCCGGGTCCTGGACCGGTTCGCCGACCTGGACGGGCGGTTCGCTCCCGTGGGTGACGAACTCGCCGCCGCGCTCCCCCGGTTCGGCCGCTACCGGCTGCGGCTGACCGGCGCGCTGGAGCGTGCCGTCGCCGGGGAGCGGGAGTTCGTGACGGACGGTACGGCGTCGTACCACACCGTCTGGGCGGAGCTGCACGAGGATCTGCTCGTCACGCTCGGGCTGCCGCGATGAGGTGGGTGCGTCCGGTGTCGGCCGAACTCGACGGCGCTGCGGACGACTGGGGGAGCAAGGCGCTCGGTCTGGCGCTGCTGCACCGGCTGGGGCTGCGGGTGCCACCGGCGTTCGCCGTCACGGCGGAGGCGTGCCGCGCCTTCCTGGGGGACGGGCGGCTCCCGGACGGGCTGCACGAAGAACTCGGCCTGGGCGTCGCCGGTCTCGAACGCGCCACCGGCCGGGCCCTCGGCGGCCCGGACCGCCCGCTCGCGGTGTCCGTCCGCTCCGGTGCCGGGGTGTCGATGCCCGGCATGATGGACACGGTCCTCGGCCTCGGCCTGACCACCGCAGCGACGGCGGGCCTGGCCGCCGAGACCGGTGACGAGGAGTTCGCGCGGGACTCCCGGGACCGGTTCCTCGCGAGCTTCACGGCGGCGGTGCCCTGCGCCGTGCCGCAGGACGCGTCCGCCCAGCTCGTCCGGGCCGTGGAGGCGGTCTTCGCCTCCTGGGAGACCCCCCGCGCCCGCACCTACCGCACGCTGCACGGCATCCCGCACACCCTGGGCACCGCCGTCGTCGTCCAGGCCATGGTCTTCGGCAACCGCGACCCGCGCAGCGGCACCGGCGTCGCCTTCAGCCGTGACCCGAACACCGGTGAGGACACCCCGTACGGCGACATCCTGTTCCGGGCGCAGGGCGACGATGTGGTCTCCGGCGCGAAGGCGACCCGACCGCTGCGTGAACTCGCCGAGCACGACGGGGAGTTGTGGGAGGAGCTGCGGGACGCCCTGCGCCGCGTCGAGGCCCACTGTCGCGACGCCTGCTATGTCGAATTCACCTTCCAGTCAGGTGAGTTGTGGCTGCTCCAGGTCAAGTCGGCCCGTTTCTCCGGCGCGGCGGCGGTCCGGACGGCCGTGGAGCTGGCCGAGGCCGGGGTCGTCGACCGGCGTGAGGCGCTGCGCCGGGTCGC
>NZ_JBTYMC010000583.1:0-1884 GCF_054880855.1 Streptomyces sp. S6
AGCGGGCGGGGGAGCGGGCTGCGGGCGGGGCGGGGGGGGCTGCGGGGACAGCGGGGCACCGGCGTCGGCGGGCAGCCGGCGGGCCAGCCACAGGACGTCGAGGATCTGGTCGGCGTCCAGCTCCTCCGTGCCGGGCCCGCACGCCCGCAGGACCCGCAGGACCTCCCCCAGCCGCTCCCCGCCGCCCGCCGCCGTCACAGCGCGCCGGTCAACTGGTGCAGCACCGCGTCCAGCAGCCCCTCCGCGTCCAGGTCGACGCCGCCGATCCGCAGGAACACGGCGTTGAGCAACTGGTCGGTGGCCAGCTCGCCCGGCGCCCGGCGGTCCAGGAACGCCTCGATCAGGTCGTCCGCCTCCCGCATGGCCTCCTGCCCCAGATGGGCCGCGACGATGGCCCGCAGCCGGTCCGCGTCCGGCACCGGCAGGGCCAGCCGGACACAGCGCCGCAGGAAGGCGGGCGGGAAGTCCCGCTCACCGTTGCTGGTGATGACGACGACGGGGAACTCCGCGCACTGGACGCGCCCCTGACGCACCCGGACCGTGCCGCCGTGGTCGTGGGTCTGCACCTCGACGTCGGCCAGGTCCTCCGGGAGCCGGGAGAGTTCCCCGATCTCGAAGACGCCCTCCTCGAAGACGGTGAGCAGGTCGTTCGGCAGATCGACGTCCCCCTTGTCCATCTCGTCGATCAGCAGACAGCGCGGCGCCGCCGACGGCACGAGCGCGGTACCGAGCGGGCCGAGCCGGACGAACGTCCCGATGGACGGCTCCCGTTCACCCCGGTCCCGGCTGAGCGACGCCTCGTGCAGCCGGCCGATCGCGTCGTACGCGTACAGCGCCTCCGCGACCGTGGAGCGGCTGTTGACCGGCCAGCGCAGCAGCTCGCCCAGCCGCAGCTCGTGCGTGATCGCGCGGGCCAGGGACGACTTGCCGGTCCCGGCCGGACCCGTGACCAGCAGCGGACGGCGCAGATGCAGCGCGGCGTTGACGACATCGGCGTGCCGGGGCTCGATGAGATACGGCAGTTCGGGGCCGAGCCCGGGACCGGCCGAGAAACGGCGCCACGGCGGGGCGGACGGGAGGACGACGGGCCGGGGGACGCCGTCGCCGCGGAACAGGCGCCACTCCGCCTCGGAGCCGGACGCGGATGTCATGCGCTCTCCTGTGGTTCGCTCAGCTGCAACCGGGGCACGGCGCGGTCGGCGTCCGCCCAGGCGAGGACCGGACGGCCGGGGAACTCGGGCGGTCTGGCCAGGGCGTTCGCGCGGTAGCCGCGCACCCCGTCCGGCAGCTCCCGCGTGGCGACCTCGGCCATGGACCTGACGACGTGCGACCGCCCGTCCGAACCGCGGTCCCACACCACCACGGGGATACCCAGGGCGAGGCAGGTCTGCACGATCCTGTGCCGCTGCCGGCCGGGCGGTACATCCACGAAGACGCGGACCGTGTCCAGCCGGTTGACCAGCTGCGGATAGACCGTGTCCGGACTGACGGACTCGTCGACCGTGAACGGCTCACCCGAGTCGAGCCGGCTCCACCGGGTGCGCCAGTGCGGCAGGAAACGCCCGTGCCGACGCATGAGTTCGGGACAGCGCACGACCACCGGGAACTCCACCCCGAGCACCCCGGGCACCAGCTCACCCGGCACCCGCGCCGCCCACTCGTCCACCGGCAGGTCGAGGCTGTCGCGGTCCACGAGCACCTCGATCATCGGCGGCGGCGCGTCCTCGGCGGCGGGCGCGAGCGAGGCGACGACCCGCAGCACCTCCCGCGCCGCCTCCGACGGCGTGTACGACACGACGCTCTCGGTCGACACCCGCCGCGGCCCCGACCCCTCGTCGCACCAGATCCCCAGCCGGTGCCGGCCCGGCCGCGCCCGGGTGACCT
>NZ_JBTYMC010000584.1:0-1882 GCF_054880855.1 Streptomyces sp. S6
CCGTCGTCCTGCTGGCGGGCGGGGCGCGGGGGATCGCCGCGCAGTGCGCCGTGACACTGGCGCGTGCCTCGCGGTGCCATCTCGAACTGCTGGGCCGTACGCCCGCGCCGGACGGGCCGGAGGACCCGGCGACGGCCGCCGCGCACACCCCGGCCGAGCTGCGTGCCGTCCTGGCCGGGCGGGGCGCCGGCACTCTCGCCGAGATCGGCCGGGAGGCCGAACTCCTGCTCGCGCAGCGGGAGATCAGGGCGACACTGGCGGAACTGACCGCGCTGGGCAGTGCCGTGCGGTATCGCAGCGTCGACTTCCGGGAGTCCGACGCCGTGTTGCAGGCGGTCAAGGAGATCCACGCCGAGCACGGGCGGCTGGACGGTGTGGTGTACGCGGCCGGGGTGATCGAGGACCGGCTGATCGCCGAGAAGAGCGCCGAGTCGTTCCGCCGGGTGTACGCGACGAAGGCGTCCGGCGCGCACGCGCTGCTGACGGCGCTGGAGGAACTGCCGAGCGGGCCGTCGTTCACCGTGCTGTTCGGCAGCATCTCCGCGGTCCTCGGCAATCGGGGGCAGGCCGACTACGCCGCCGCCAACGACGCGCTGGAGGCGCTGGGCGCGGCGTGGGCGGCGCGTACGGGGTGGCGGGCGCTGACCGTGCACTGGGGGCCGTGGGCGCCCGACGTCTCCCACGGGGGCATGGTGGGGCCGGAGTTGGCGCGGGAGTACGCGCGGCGCGGGGTCGGGCTGATCGACCCCGAGGAGGGAACGGCCGCGCTGCTGCGGGAGTTGGCGTGGGGCGATCCGTCGTTGACGGCGGTCGTGCACACGGCCTCGGGCTGGTGACGGGGTGGACCTCAGAGAACCCGGGGACAGAGACGATCTGACCGTCCGTCAACTTCCGGTCGCCGTCGTCGGGATGTCCGTCCTGTTCCCCGGCGCTGCGGACCTCGACGCCTACTGGCGCAACCTCCGGGACGGCGTCGACGCGATCGGCGCCGTGCCCGCGGACCGCTGGGACGCCGACTACTACCACCCCGGAACCGCCACCGAACCGGCCGTCGCGGACCGGGTGTACTGCCGGCGCGGCGGATTCGTGGACGGGCTCGCCGAGGTGGAGGTGACCCGGTTCGGGGTCATGCCGGCGTCGGTGAGCGGCACCGAACCGGACCAGTTGATCGCGCTGCACGTGGCGGCGGCGGCCCTGGAGGACGCGGGCGGGGCGGGACGGCTGCCCGACCGGCAGCGGGTCGGGGTCGTCCTCGGCCGGGGCGGATACCTCACGCCCGGCCTGGTCCGGCTCGACCAGCGGGTGCGCACGGCCGGGCAACTCGTGCGCACGCTCGGGGAGTTGATGCCCGAGCTGTCCGACGGGCAACTGGGGCGGGTGCGGGAGGCGTTCACCGAGCGCCTCGGTCCCGACAGTCCCGAGGCGGCGATCGGGCTGGTGCCCAACCTCGCGGCGTCACGAGTCGCGAGCCGGCTGGACCTGCGCGGGCCCGCGTACACCGTGGACGCGGCGTGCGCGTCGTCGCTCGTCGCGGTGGACCAGGCGGTGAACGAACTGTCCTCCGGACGCTGCGACTTGATGCTCGCCGGGGGTGTCCACCACTGTCACGACATCACGTTGTGGAGCGTCTTCTCCCAACTCCGCGCGCTCTCCCCCACCGAGCGCATCCGGCCCTTCCACCGCGACGCCGACGGCATCCTCATCGGCGAGGGCACCGGGGTCGTCGTCCTCAAGCGGCTGGCGGACGCCGAGCGGGACGGCGACCGGGTGTACGCGGTGATCCGGGGCACCGGGGTGGCGAGCGACGGGCGGGCGTCGGGGCTGGTCAATCCGGACCCCGGCGGGCAGGCGCGGGCGGTGCGGCAGGCATGGCGGGCCGCCG
>NZ_JBTYMC010000585.1:0-1880 GCF_054880855.1 Streptomyces sp. S6
GCGGGCGACGTCGGGGAGCCGTGCCGCGCGTCCGCCGGGTGTCTCCAGCCAGTCGGCGAGCAGCAGGGCGTTGCGCCGGACCCGTTCCCGGTCGGCGTCGCTGAGCTGCACGAGGCTCGCGGCGTCGCCCTGGCCCGGAAGACCGGGCCCGGCGGGCGTCCACTCCCGCAGGACGGCGTGCGCGTTGGTGCCGCCGAACCCGAACGCGGAGACCCCGGCGGTCGCGGTCCCGGTGTAGCGGGGCCAGGGTTCCGCTTCGGTGACCACCCGCAGGCATCCCTCGTCCAGCGCGGGCCGCTCGCAGTGCAGCGAGCCGGGGATGACGCCGTGGTGCAGGGCGAGGACGGTCTTGACGAGCCCCGCCACTCCGGCCGCCGCCTCCAGATGCCCGAGGTTGCTCTTCACGGAGCCGAGCAGCAGCGGCTGGTCAGGGTGGCGGGCGCGGCCCAGGACGGCGGCCAGCGCACCGGCCTCGATGGGGTCGCCGAGCGGTGTGCCGGTGCCGTGCGCCTCGACGTGGTCCACGGTCGCGGGGTCCAGGCCCGCCCGTGCGTAGGCCGTCTCCAGCAGGGCCCGCTGGGCGGCCGGGCTCGGCGCCGTCAGCCCGTTGGAACGGCCGTCGGAGTTGACGGCCGTGGCGACGACGACGGCGAGGATCCGGTCCCCGTCGCGCATCGCGTCCCCGAGCCGTTTCAGGACGGCGACCGCGCACCCCTCCGCGCGGCCGATGCCGTCGGCGGCCCGGGAGAACGGCTTGCAGCGGCCGTCGGGCGCCAGCGCTCCGGCGCGGCCGAAGGCGACGGTGACGGCGGGCGACAGCAGGACGTTCACCCCGGCGACGAGCGCGGTGTCGCAGTCGCCGCCGCGCAGGGCCGAACATGCCTGGTGGAGGGCGACGAGGGAGGAGGAGCAGGCGGTGTCGACGGCCATGCTGGGGCCGCGCAGGTCGTAGAGGTGGCTGATGCGGCCCGCCGCGACCGAGGGGGCGGCTCCGGTGGGCGCCCAGGGGTCGACGGTCGTCGGGTCGGCGCCGGTGAAGCGGCCGTAGTCCTGGGCGGAGATCCCGACGTAGACGCCGGTGGCGGTGCCCGCGAGACAGGCGGCGGGGAGGGCGGCGTGGTCGAGGGCCTCCTGGGTGACCTCCAGGAGGAGGCGCTGCTGCGGGTCCATCGCGTCGGCCTCGCGGGGTGAGACGCGGAAGTAGGCGGAGTCGAAGCCGGTGAGGGTGGTGTCGTCGAGGTAGCCGCCGAGGAGGTTGGCCTCCGGCGGCACCCGGGGCCCGAAGTCGCGCAGGCGGCCTTCGGAGGCGGGGACGATGGCGTCGGTGCCGTCCATGAGGAGCCGCCAGTAGTCGTCGGGGCCCCGGACGCCGCCGGGGAGGCGGCAGCCGACGCCGATGACGGCGAGGGGTTCCTCGTCGGCGGAGACGGAATCGGCGGCGCCGGAAGGGGTCGCGTCGGGTTCCTCCAGCAGCGCGACGAGCGCGTCCACCGTCGGTGTCTCCCACCACAGAGTGGCCGGCAGTTCGCGGCCCAGGGCGCGGGCCAGTTCGGCGGCGACGGCGACCGCGTCGCGGGAGGCCATGCCGAGTTCCGCGAGCGGCCGGTCGCCGGTGATGTCGGTGCCGGGGAGACCGGACCAGTGGGCGATGCGTTCGACGACCAGGCGCCGCAGTTCGACGCGGCCGGCCGGGTCCGGGTTCACGCGGTGCCTCGCGGGGCGCGGTCGTAGGTGCCGTCGAGGTAGCGGGCGCGCGTCAGGGTGCGGGAGACCTTGCCGCTGGAGGTGCGGGGCACCGCTCCGGGCGGCACGAGCAGCACCTCCGCGAGCCGCAGCCCGTGCCGGGCGGACACGGCGGCGCGCACGGCACGGACGGCCGT
>NZ_JBTYMC010000586.1:0-1874 GCF_054880855.1 Streptomyces sp. S6
GCCGGGGCGCCGCGCTGGCTGGCACCGGGGGGCTGCGTCCTCGTCGAGACGAGCGAACGGCAGGCGACGGCGGCCGTCGAGGCGTTCGAGGCGGGCGGCCTCGCGACGCGCCTGGAGTACGACGACGACCTGTACGCGCATGTCGTGATCGGGACGCGGGCCTAGCCGACGCGTACCCGCGAGTCGGCCGGAATTCCCCAACTCGCCCTCAGGGACGGGTTGTACACGCCCCGCACCCTTCGCCACACTGTTCCGCCGAACCTCTCCCTACCGAGGAGTAGCCCTTCATGCCCCCGCGCCCCACCCGTCGCGCCCGCCGCGTCCGTGCCGCCCTGGCGACCCTCGCCACCGCCGCGGCTCTCGCCCTCTCCACCGCGCCGCCCGCATCCGCCGCCGACACCTGGACCGAGGCCGGCTCCGACCGGGCCGACCCGCTGACCGAGAGCCAGGGGTTGACCTCCGTCGAGGTCCCCGCGAACAGCCCGAACCGCTACACCGGCATAGGCACCATCCCGGTCGGCGTCAGCATCCGAGGCTGGAACCACGTCGGCGACCCGGACGCCGCCTACGACGGCACCTACATCGAGCCGTACCAGCGGGACTCGGGCGCCGCGAAGATGTTCCGCGTCCAGTCCCCGAACGGCACCTGGTCCGAGTACGTCCACCAGCTCGGCGCGGGCGAGGCCATGAACAACTCGTGGGTCGCGATCTCCCCGGACGGGCAGTGGATGCTAGCGGGGGAGTGGGGCACGATGACCCGCTTCCTCGTCTTCCCCACCCCCGGCGTCAACCCGGCCACCTCCCCGGGCACCGACCTCCCCTGGGTCAGGACCGTCACCCTCGACCGCCCCGTCCGCGACGTCCAGGGCTGCGACTTCTCCGGCCCGACGACCCTCCTGTGCTCCTCGGACGACCCCGCCGGCACCCTCTTCGGCGTGACGAAGCCCCTCCTCCAGGTCGACCTGTCCGCCCCGCCGACCGGCACCGCGAACGTCTCGGGCCGCGTCACCGCCCTGCGCCAGCTCCCCCTGCGCAGCGGCTGCTCCGGCAACTTCGAGACCGAGGGCATCGACTACGACCGCCGCACCGGCGTCCTGCGCGTCATCGTCATCTCCCCCGGCTTCTGCGTCCTCACCGACAGCAAGACGTACCGCTTCACCAGGAGCTGGTGAACGGTGGTTTCCTGGAGGTGTGGCGTGGTACGCGAGCCACTCCACACCCCCAGGAGGTGATCACGGTGCGTGAGGAATCCGTCTCCGTCGAGATCAGCGGCTGCCACCACGACGACGCGAAAATCGTGTTCGACACACTCTGCGCCTGCTTCGCGTCCGACCGGGACGCGGACGACGTCCCCCAGCGGCTCCACGAGACCCGGCCGGCCGTCTGGCTCGGCACCTTCGAGGTCACCGACGCCCACACCTGCCCACCGCCCGCCCCGCTCGCCGCCACCGTCGAGGCCGACGCCCAGGGCGGCTACTGGGCCATCGACCGCCTCCGCACCACCCTCGACTCCCTCTTCACCGTCCGCGACCTCACCACCGCCTCCGGCGACCAGGAGAGGGAACTCCACGTCCGGCTGGCCAACAGGTGACCTAATCTGCCTGGGTGAGCACCGAGTTGACCCTGCTGAGCCGTGTCTCCTGCCGAGGGCGGGAGATCACCGCGCCCAGGCTGCGCGGCCTCCTCGCCCTGCTCGCCGAGGAGCTGTCCGCCGGGTGCGGGACCGCGCGGATCGTCGAGGGGCTGTGGCCCGAGGAGCTTCCGAGTGCCAGTTGAATCGATTTCGCGAAAGGGCTTTCGCTTGCATGAGGTTGGCAATCATGTGAAATGGGCCCAGGGTCTAGAAAGCGCTTGCGAGAGCGGGTACGGTCCTG
>NZ_JBTYMC010000587.1:0-1868 GCF_054880855.1 Streptomyces sp. S6
ATGGAGGTCGTCCGGATGGTCCTCACCGGGCGGGTGCAGCGGGAGTTGGTCGGGGCGATCAACGAGCACGGGCCCTCCCGCCTCACGGCGCTGCTGCTCCTCGCGACCGGCGCGGCGACGCTCCCCCTCCACCGGGACGGTGAGTCGCCCCAGGTCTACGGCCTGGTCCTGGGCGCGGCCCTGGTCTGCACGGTCCTGGGCGTCCTGCTCACCATCCGCCCGGCCGTCCCCCTCCTGGCCCTGACCCTCCTGCTCCCCGCGGCGCTGGCAGCCGGCCAGCTCCTGCACGGGCGCATGGGCCCGGCGGCGCTCACCCGAGCGATGGACCTGACCGTGGCTCCGGGCTGGCTGGCGGGCGGGGCCGCGGCCTGCGCGGCACTGTCGGCACTGGTGACGCTGCTGCTGGCGGCGCAGTCGACCCAGGGCAGGTGAGCGGCAGTTGAAGCGGGTGGCCCGTACCGTCCGGTGCGGGCCACCCGCTCACTCCTCGGGTTTCTTCGGCAGCTTGAACCGTTCGAACGTCCGGGTGATCTGCTGAAAAGGTGAGGACGCGGGACGCGCCGGTGCCGGTTCCGAGACGCTGTCCACCGCCCCCGCCGACTCCCGGAACACCTCCAGCGCCTCGTGCGCCCGCTCGGCCGCCTCCCGGTACAGGTCACGGGACTTGGTCATCGCGTCCAGCGCCTCCGCGTACATCGCGACGAGCTGCCGTTCACGGTCCAGCTCCTCCCGCAGGGTCAGCAGATGCCAGTCCTCCCGCAGGGCGGTGAGCAACACGTCGGCGCCGTCCGGCAGTTGCCGGGGGAGGGCGGCGAACCGGTTGACCGCCTCGACGACTTCGGCGGGCTCCGAGCCGTCCAGGAAGACCGTGCGGACGGCGAAGTCGGCGGGGTCGGCGTCGGCCCGGGGCAGGATCACCGCGCCGCCGCGCGGGAGTTCGGCCCGGGAATCCTTCAACGCCCAGTTGACCGCGCGCAGTTGCTGAGGGGCTGCGCGGTGCTCGACGACGCGGTCGCGCAGGCCGTCCGTCAGGAACCGGGTCAGGGGGAGACGGCCCCGCTCGTCCGGCGTCATGGCCTCGTGGACGACGAGGTGGATCGACCAGTCGTCCTGCGCGGCGCTCTTCAGGACGCGGCGGAGGTCCTTGTCGTCCGAGGGGAGCGTGTTGGCCGCACGGAACCGCAGGCCGGGTGTCCGGGTGTGATCCCACTCGCCGTCGATCTCCCACGGGTCCTCGGACCAGAACCGGGTCGCGGGGGAGGGCCAGTGCCGCTCCCAAGGCCCCTCGGCCTCCGCGACCAGCGACCAGGCGCGGGTCTGCTCCCGGTCCGCCTCCTCGTCCAGCTCCAGCCGGGCCCTCACGGTCAGTTCCCGCGCCACCGGCCACCGCGCCTCGAACACGAACCGGCCCTCCGGGCGGGCGTCCTGCGGCAGCTCCAGGAAGTCGACGATCTCCCCAGTGTCCTTCAGCCGCTGGAGATGCCCGCGCAGCACCTCCCCCGGGGCGGAACCGGTGTGGCGCCCCCGGGACAGCCACACGGTGGACGGGGTCGAGGCGGCGGTGCTGGAGGTCGACATGGATCCATCTGTGGAGCGGAGAACGACAGGGGCCTCCCAGTATCGTCGCTCACCCCCGCACGTGATCAAGAGGGGGGCACCCACAACTCCTCCACACCCGGCACGCGGGGCACACCCGGGGCGCACGCGCGCCACCCTCACATCCCCGCGCACACCCGTACCCCCACGGCTCCGACCCCCACGACAATCACCAGGGCGGACAGGGCCGGCCCGCCATCCGCGTCGGGGCGGGTCCTGTCCGCGCGGGGCTGTCCTGGCCACGGGGACGCCCCCTCGCGCGGACAGGACCC
>NZ_JBTYMC010000588.1:0-1862 GCF_054880855.1 Streptomyces sp. S6
CAGCCGCAGTTCGCGGCGCTGACGCAGGGACGCGTCCCGGTCCGGGGCCAGCCGCAGGACGTGTCGGGCGCCGACCCACCAGGTGGAGTGCCCCTCGCCCTCGGCGACGGGGCGGACGCCGGGGTCGCCGTGCTTGAGGAGCGTGCGGGCCAGCCTGCGGACAGTGTCCGCGGTGGGGGTGGATGCCTGGGTCATGGTCGCGCCGTCACAGGTCGAGGTGGGGAGGGGGCTCCTGGGTGCTCAGCTCACTATGACCAGCTCCCGCTCGGTGTTGTTGAGGCGCCGCCCGCCGTCCTCGGTGACCGTCACGATGTCCTCGATCCGCACCCCGAACCGGCCCGGCAGATAGATCCCCGGCTCCACGGAGAAACACATGCCGGGCACGAGGGGCTGCTCCTCCCCCTCGATCATGTAGGGCGGTTCGTGGGTCGTGACCCCGATGCCGTGCCCGGTGCGGTGGATGAACCACTCGCCGTACCCGGCGTCCGCGATGACCGCGCGGGCGGCACGGTCGACGTCCTGGCAGGCGGCGCCGGGCCGCACCGCGCGGAACCCGGCCTCCTGCGCCGCCCGGACGACCTCGTGCACCCGGCGCTCCTCGTCGGTGGGCTCGCCGACGTGGACGGTCCGGGTAGTGTCGGAGCCGTAGCCGTCCTTCAGGCCGCCGAAGTCGAGGACGACCATGTCGCCGTCCTCGATGACCCGGTCCCCCATCTCGTGGTGCGGGTTGGCGCCGTTGGGGCCAGAGCCGACGATCGTGAAGTCGACCTGCTGGTGGCCGTGTTCGCGCAGCAGGCGGGCGAGGTCGGCGCCCACCTCCGACTCCCGGCGCCCGGCGAAGCGCACCGCGCGGATGCCCTCGAACGCCGCGTCGGCCGCCGCGCCCGCCGCGGCCATCAGCTCCAGTTCCGCCGCGTCCTTGACGGCCCGCAGCATCGGCAGCGCTTCGGTGAGGGCCGCGTACGCCGCGCCGGGCAGGGTCTTCTGGAGGGCGAGGAGGTGCAGCGCCCACGCGTTGTCGCTGACGCCGAAGCGCCCGCTCGGGTCGAGGAGGGCGGCGGTCGCGGCGTAGGGGTCCTTGCCGTCGGTCCAGTCCCGGAAGGCCAGCGCGGGCGCGCCGGGGGCCTGCGCGGCGTCGGGAGCCTCCAGGCCGGGGACGACGAGGACGGGGTCCCGGCCGGGTGCGAGGACCAGCAGGGTGAGCCGCTCCGTCTCGGCGGTGGGGGTGTAGCCGGTGAGCCAGACCATGTCCGGCCCCGGCGCGACGAGCAGGCCCGCGAGCCCCGCCTCGGCCGCGGACCGGGCGGCGCGCTCCATGCGGGCCCGGTAGTCCTCGGCGGTGAAGGGTGCGGTCGCGGTCATGCGGGCCTCCGGGCGGATCAGCGGCTACGGTCAGCATCCTGCCCGTGCGGCAGGGGCCGCGCGAGCCGGTCACCGCGGGTACTGCGCGGCGTGACTCCATCGTCGCGCATCCTCCGGACAAGGAGCGGAAGTTTTCCACAGCCCCCTCCCGTTTGTCCGATGATCGCCCATGACGGCTCGTACGCCGTCCCCCGTCAGACCACCACCCCCGGCACGACCGTCAACTGCTGATACCCCCCACCCCGGTGCAGCACCGTCACCTTGACCCCCTCCCCCGGCTCCGTCCGCCCCACCGCGCGGACGAGATCGGCCGCCGAGTCGATCCGGGCCCCGCCGAACGTCAGCAGCACGTCACCGCGCACGAGACCAGCCGTGTACCCCGGACCGGGGACATGGACGGCGACGATCGCGGCCCCCGCCTTCTCCGCGTCGACCGCCTCCACGCCGAGTGCCGCACGCGCGGGCGCCGAACCGCCGGCGGCGGACGGGGAGGGCGCCGC
>NZ_JBTYMC010000589.1:0-1856 GCF_054880855.1 Streptomyces sp. S6
CCGGGCGGCTGCCGCGTCGACGTCGGCGGCGACCCTGCGGGCCGGCGCCTGGCGCTCGGCGACGAACTGTCCGAGCAGCTCGCGCAGTTCCGGGACGCCGTCCCCGGTGAGCGCGGACAGCCCGAGGACGGTCGCGCCGGGTTCGCCGTACTCGCCGAGCGCGATGCCGTCCTCGTCGAGGAGTCTGCGCAGGTCGTCGAGGACGAGCTCGGCGGCCTCCCCGGGGAGCCGGTCGGTCTGGTTGAGGACGACGAACATGACCTCCGCGTGGCCCGCCATCGGCCGCAGATAGCGCTCGTGGATGACGGCGTCGGCGTACTTCTCGGGGTCGACGACCCAGATCACGGCGTCCACGAGGGCGAGGACACGGTCGACGTGCTCACGGTGCGGGAGGGACGCCGAGTCGTGGTCGGGGAGGTCGACGAGGACGAGGCCCCGCAGCTGCGCCTCGGCCTCGGGGCTCTGCACGGGGCGTCTGCGCA
The DNA here is from genome assembly GCF_054880855.1 of Streptomyces sp. S6. Classification (NCBI taxonomy): domain Bacteria; kingdom Bacillati; phylum Actinomycetota; class Actinomycetes; order Kitasatosporales; family Streptomycetaceae; genus Streptomyces; species Streptomyces sp. S6. The sequence continues at coordinate 483 of NZ_JBTYMC010000589.1, forward strand.
GCCGTCCCGGGATGCCGAGGCGGTCGATGAGTCCTGCGGCGCCGTCGCTCCAACTGCACGCGATGGGCGCGGCGGTGGTGGGACGGCGGACGCCGGTCTCGGAGATCGTGACGCCGGCCAGGGCGTTGAAGAGCTGGGACTTGCCGCTGCCGGTGGCGCCGGCGATGGCGACGACGGTGTGCTGTCCGGAGAGCCGGCGGCGGGCGGCAGCCTCGTCCAGGACGCGGCCCGCTTCGGCGAGGGTCTTGTTGTCGAGGCGGGTGCGGGAGAGGCCGACGAGTTCCCTGAGGGCGTCCAGACGGGACCTCAGGGGGCCGTCGTAGGCGAGGGGGGCGTGGGGGGTGCGAGGTTCCGGGGCGGGGGTTTCGGTGCCGGGCGGGGTGACGCGGCGGGCGATGAGGCCGTCGCCCCAGGGAGTGTCGTCCGGGTCGGCGGGATCGTCGTCGGCGTTCTCGGCGTCCTTGGCGCTTTTTGCGCTTGTCTCGCTCTGCGCGCTCTCCGCCTGATCGGAATTGTCGTTTTCGACGCCCTCAGGGAGGACGTTTTCGCAGCCGTCCTCCTCAAGAGGTTCGTCCGTCGGCCCCTGCTCGTGTTCCTGATGGTCCGTGACGGCGGTCACCTGTCACCTCTCCTTCTGCAGTACGGACAGCGCGGCGATCAGCTCGGCCTGGGGTTCGGCATGGACGTCGAGCCCGTCGAGGGGAGCGAGGCGGCGCTCGCGTTCGGTGCCGACGACGCTGTCGAGGTGGGCGGTGAGGAGCCGGCCGCCCCTGTCGCGCAGGCGCAGCGCGCCGTGGGCGCCGAGGCGCTCGGCGAGGCCCTCTCCGGCGGAACGGGCACGCCGGCCGCCGAGGAGGGCGGTGGCGACGAGCGCGGCGACCGACTCGGGGTCGGGTGCGGAGCCCCGGTCGAGGTCGCGGACCTCGTCCTCCGCATACTCCTCCAGTTCGCGCCGCCAGCGTCGTACGGCGAGGCCGATGCGGTGTTCGGCGCTCTCCAGGTCGGGGTCGCGGTCGTCGAGGTGCCCGGCGGCGGGTTCGCGGCGCCAGGCGTCGTCGACACGTTCGTCGGCGGCGGTGACGGCGCACAGCAGGAGGGCCGCCAGGGACTCCACGAGGGCGTCCAGGAGCTCCGCGGCGGTGCAGTCGAGGGGAAAGGCCCGCCAGCGCTTCAGAGCGTCTCCGGCGAGCACGGCGCCGCTCTGGAGGCGCCCGCGTACGCGCGCGTACTCGCTGTCGTAGGCGTTGTCGACGGCGGCGGTCAGCCGGAGCGCGGCGGCGTACTGCGCGGCGGCGGCTCCCGCCAGCTCCGGCATGCGGGACTTGAGGGAGTCGAGGACGCCGTGCGCGGTGCGGGCCATCGCGCGGTGGCGGG
>NZ_JBTYMC010000590.1:0-1848 GCF_054880855.1 Streptomyces sp. S6
GGGTCGGCGGGGCTGCCGGGGGCGTCGGGGTCGTCGGCGGTGCGAACGCGGGCGGGGCGAAGGCTGGGGGCGCGGCGGCGGGTTCGGGCACCGGTGGCTCCTCCTCGGCGACCTCGCCGCCGAAGTTGCGCAGCAGCGCGTCGAGACCGCCGTCGAAGCCCTGGCCGACGGCGGCGAAGCGCCAGACGTCCTTCAGGTAGAAGTCGCCGAGCATCACCGCGCGTTCGGTGGTGAACTCGGAGCCGTCGAAGGCGTACCGGGCGACCTCCTCGCCGCCGGCGACGATCCTGAGGTACCCGGGGGCGATCTGCGACATCTGTCCGTCGCCGTCGATCGTCGCGGTGAACGACAGTTTCTGGATCTGCGCCGGGACGCGGTCCAGGGTCACCCGGAAGGATTCCGTGTCCCCGGCCTGTTCACCGAGGAGCTGGACGGCCTCCTCGGGGGACTTGGGCTGGTTGAAGAAGACGAAGTACCGGTCGTCCGAGAGCCGTTCGTCGGCGTCCAGGCCGAAGCAGCTGATGTCGAAGGTCAGTCCCGGCGCGGATATCCGCACGCCCACGTACAGGTCCGTCCCTGCCGTGAGGTCGCCGATCCTGGCCTTGTGGCCGCGTTGGAATTCCCTGGGCATGTGCAACGACCGTCCCCCCGTTTCCCGAATGCCGGTCCGTTTCGCGCCAGGCTAGCCGCTGGCTCGGACATCGCACGAAGTTCGGTACGGACCCGGTACACAACGGGGGCCTCAGGGCTCACTCCCCGCGCGCGCCCGGCAGATGCGGGAGCCGGTCGGCGGAGACGACGCCCTCCAGGTAGCCGCGCGCGCGTTCGGTGCGCGGGTACGCCTCCAGCAGCCGCCAGAAGTCGGGGCCGTGGCCGGGGACGAGGAGGTGCGCCAGCTCGTGCAGGAGGACGTAGTCGATGACGTACTCCGGCATGCCCTTGAGCCGGTGGGAGAGCCGGATGCTGCCCTCGGCGGGCGTGCACGAGCCCCAGCGGGTGTTCTGATTGGTCACCCACCGCACCGAGCGGGGCCGCGCGCGGTCGTCGAAGTACTGCGCGGACAGGCGCTGCGCGCGTTCGGCGAGCTCGGCGTCGCCGGGGACCCGCCGGTTCTCCTGGGCGGCCAGCTTGTCGAGCATGACAGTCACCCAGCGCTTCTCCTCGGCCTCGGACATCCGGGCGGGGATGAGCACGACGGTGCGGTCGCCCTCGCGGTACGCGGAGACGGTCCGGCGGCGCCGGGCGCTCCTGCGGACCTCGATCGCGCTCGCCCCTGGACCGCTCGGCGGCTGGTTCGTCGCGCTGCGCTGTGATGTTCCGGCGTGCAGTGGGTCGGCGGACACGCCCTGACGTTACCCGCTGCACATGGGAGAAGTCTTGACTCCGGGACGGTTCGGTGTCGTTCCCGTGTCGTCCGGGTGCATCACGCCGGCGATTCGTACGACGAATTCGGATGCCTGTGGATAACTTTCCGCGCGTTTCGCCGGGGGTGGGCATGCTGAGGGTGACCGGTGGGGCGAGGGCCGCGCCGGGGCCGTGAGGCCATGACGACGACGGGGGTGGTGGCCGTGCATCCGAGGGTGAAGCCGGCGCTGCGGCGCGGCTGGCGGGATCTGAGCACCGTGCAGTTCGGGATGACTCCGGCGCACGCGCTGACGCTGGGCCCGCTGGACCGCGCCACGCAGGGGTTCCTGGAGCTGCTGGACGGGACGCGGGGGCTGCCGCTGCTGCGGGAGGAGGCGCGGCAAGGGTGTCCTGCGGCTGGAGAGCAACTACGCGCGCGTGGTGCCCGATGCGACCCCCGAACGGCTGACGGAGCTGTCCCGCGCGGGCATGCGGTCCTACCTG
>NZ_JBTYMC010000591.1:0-1846 GCF_054880855.1 Streptomyces sp. S6
GTGCAGCAGCGGCACGGCGGCGTCGGTGGCCAGCACGGCGGCCTCCCCGGCGACGATCGCGGCCCGCCGGGCGGCTCCGGGCGGCGTCGCCCCCGCCGTCTTCAACGCGGCGTCCACGGAGGGGTTCTGGAGCCGGGCGAGGTTGAAGGACCCGTCGGAGGCGAAGCCGCTGTACAGGTACGCCACCGGGTCTCCGGAGTCGAGGACGGTCGCCCGCGACAGGATGAACGCGTCGAACTTCCCGGCCAGCGCGTCCGCTTCGATCGCCGAGTACTCCCGCACCTCCAGCCTCACCTTGAACCCGGCCTTCTGGAGCTGCTGTTGGAGCGTCGCGGCGACCTCGGGCAGCTCGGCGCGGTCGGTGTACGTCCCGATCGTGACGCTCGCTCCGGCGGGCCGTCCGGCGGGGACCCGTGTCACCGGCTTCCGCAGTCCGGCCGCCCACGGCAGTGCGGGCCCGAGCAGCCCCTGGGCGGCGTCCGCGTGTCCCTCGTACACGCCCTTCACGATCGACTCCGTGTCGATGGCCTGCCGGGCGGCGGCGCGCAGGGCGGCGTTCTTGAAGGGGCCCGAAGAGGTGTTCAGGTAAAGGGCGTTGGTGCGTGGCGTCGGGACTTCGGTGATCAGCTTCCGGTCGAGGAGCGCGGCCTGCGACACCGGTACCGCCTCGACGACGTCGGCCTCACCGCTGCGCAGCGCGGAGCCCCGAGCGGTGCCGTCCGGCACGAACCTCACGTCGATGCCGGGGGACTTGGCCCTGGCGCCCCAGTAGCCGTCGTACCGGTCGAGGGCGGCGGACGAAGTGCCGTTCACCGAGACCAGCTTGAAGGGGCCGGTGCCCGCGCCGAGCGGGTTCACCGTCTTCCCGGTGTACGCCTTCGCCGCGAGGATCGCCAGTTGGGGGGAGCTGAGCCGCTGGGGGAGGAGGGGGTCCTCGGCGCGGGTCGTGACGACGACGTCGGCACCGGACGCGGCCACCGTCAGGTCGGTGCCGTCCAGGATGCGGGGTCTGGGGGAGGCGCCGGCGGCCTTGCCGAGCGAGCGGACCACGGCGGCGGCGTCCAGCTTCGTACCGTCGTGGAAGGTGACCCCGTCGCGCAGGGTGAACGTCCAACTCCGCCCGGACCGGGTCCACTTGGTGGCGAGCGCGGGGCGCGCGTCCCCGGCGGCGTCCAGCTTCACCAGCGTCTCGGCCGTCGACCACCGCGACAGCATGAACGCGTCGTCGGCCAGCGGCGACAGCCCCGAGCTCGGCGGCTGCATCATCACGACGCGTATGCGCTTGCCGCCGTCCCCGCTCGCCTCGGACGACCCGGTGAAACACCCCGAGACGAACAACAGGGACGCCGCCGCGAGAGCGGAAGCGGGAAGCAGACGGCGAGCGGGCAGACGCACGGGGCCCTCCGGGGGCGGCAACGGGTAAACGGGTGGTCAAGGCAGAGCCGTCCAGACCGTAGCACGATGACAATCGTTTTCAATAACTACTTCCCGATCGGTCCCCAGGCCTTACAGCCGCGCCCCCTTCAACGCCATGTGCAACAACAGCCGATCCTCCCCGTCCCCCAGATCCAGCCCCGTCAACTGCTCCACCCGCGACAGCCGGTAATACAACGTCTGCCGGTGAATCCCCAGCTCGGCCGCCGTCCGCCCGGCCTGCCCCGCCCGGTCGAGATACACCTCGGCGGTCCGCGCCAGCTCCCGGTGCACGGGGGAGAGCAGCGGCGCGACCACCGGATCCGCCACCGGCCCCAGCGCCGCCAGCAGCCGGTACGCCCCGATCCGCCCCCACTCCGCGACCGGCCCGAACCGGGGCTCCGCGAGAGCGGCCCGCGCCCCCGCGCCCGCC
>NZ_JBTYMC010000592.1:0-1821 GCF_054880855.1 Streptomyces sp. S6
CCCGTCCCGGCGACCGCTCCCACGGCCGGACGCAGTTCCGGCTGGCCCGTCATGGAGCCGCCGGACCTGCCCGCGCGGCCGGTGCAGCGGGCGCCGCTCACCGACGTCGTCCCGAAGCGGACGCTGGTGATCATCGCGGTGGTCGTGGTTCTCGCGGTGATCGGCACGGTCCTCGCGGTCACCCTCAACGGCGACGGCTCCGACAGTTCGCGGGGCGAGGACGGCGGGAGGCCCGTCGCGAGCCAGGGCACGAGCGCCGGCACCAAGGAGGACGAGTCGGGCGGGGCCCGCACCGACGGGGCCGTCGGACAGTCCGCCGAGCCCGGCGGGACCTCGCCGAGCGGGGGCGCCGGGACGCAGGTGTCGCCCGCGACGGGCGGCGCGGTGTCGACGTACAAGGGCGGTCAGGGGTACTCGATCGGGCTGCCCGCCGGATGGGCGTTCAAGACCGCGAGTTCGGCGGGCGACCGGTTCACCGGGCCCGGCGGGCAGAAGCTGCTCGTCGCCTGGACCGACACGCCGCAGGACGACCCGGTGGCGGACTGGAAGCGCCAGGAGCGCTCGATGCGGCGCGCGCAGTACGAGAAGGTGCGAATAGAGGCGGTGAGCTACCGAGGCTGGAACACGGCCGACTGGGAGTTCACCTACACGGAGAGTGGTACCTCGTACCGGACGATCGACCGGGGCTTCGTCGTCGGCGGCACCCAGGGGTATGCGCTCATGTACACGGCGAAGGCCGACGACTGGGCCGGTGAGCTGCGGAAGTCCACATGGACGGCGCTGACGGAGAGTTTCCGGCCCAAAAAGTGAGACGGACGCTTCCGCACGGGGCGGGCGGGGGATGGTCCGGGATATGTGGCAACTCCTCTCTGAGAGTTGCCTCCGGCACGTATCGTGAGTGCTCGCGGACCGTACGCATCCGGGTAGAGGTGCACAACGGACCGCGACGCGAACGGAATTGACAGACCGGACGGCCGGGGGAGGCACGATGGACGACTACGCGGGTCGGGTGCTCGCCGACCGTTACCGGCTGCCCCTGCCGTTCTCCGAGACGAACGACCTCCACGAGACGCGGGCGTTCGACACCTACAGCGGCCAGGAGGTCCTCGTCCGGCAGGTGCCGCTGCCCGAGGTCGTCGAGGCGGAGGTGCTCGACGCGGAGGGGCTGCCCGCCGGGTTCACCGCGCGGGAGAGCACGGCGGCCAGCACACGCAGGCCCGCCGACCCCGTCGTCCGGCGGGCCCTGGAAGCCGCGCAGGCCGCCGCGCGGATCCCCGACCACCCCCGGCTCGACCAGGTCTTCGACGTGTTCGCCGAGGGCGGCTCGCTGTGGATAGTGAGCGAACTGGTGGGCGCGCGGACACTGGGCGACCTGCTCGCGGAGAAGCCGCTGACGCCGTACCGGGCGGCCGAGGTCGCCTCCGACGTGCTGACGGCGCTGCGGGTGCTGCACGCGCACGGCTGGGTGCACCGGAACATCACCGCGCGGACCGTGCTGGTCTGCGACGACGGGCGGATCGTCCTCACCGGGCTCGCGGTCGGCGCGGCCGAGGAGGCGCTGTGCGGGAACGACCCGGTGCCCGCCGAGGACGGCCCGCTGCCCAGGACCACCGTCGGCGCGCTCCCCGGGGCCGACGGGGCGGCCGTCGATCCCGAGGCCGCGCGCAGGGCCGCCATAGAGGCGCGGGCCGCCGGACGGTTGCCGGGGGGCGAGACGGGGAACGGCACGCCGTTCACAGGAGCTCCCTTCACCGGGGCGCCCTTCGCGGGGGCACCCCGCGCGGGCATGCCCCCCGCGTCCCCCGGCGGCACGTTCGCCGC
>NZ_JBTYMC010000593.1:0-1800 GCF_054880855.1 Streptomyces sp. S6
GGCCGGCGACGGGTACGTGGCCGCGGTCGTGCTGGGCGCGGCCGTGCTGACGGCGGTGCTCTGCGCCGGCCGGGGGCCGCTGGCCCGGCTGCTGTCGGGCGATCTGGTCACGGAGCTGGGCCGGATGTCGTGCAGCGTCTTCCTGCTGCACCTTCCCGTGTACCGGCTGCTGCGGCAGGGCAGTCCCGGCCTCGCTCCGCTCCCCCTGTTCCTGGTCGGGGGCGCGGTGACCTGGTTCCTGTCGCTGCTCGTCCACCACCTGCTCGTGGAGCGGCTGGGGCGTGTGCGCGGGGGCGTGGTCTAGTTCGGGCGGGCCATCGCCTTCACGAAGGCGCGTTCGACGTCGGCGGCCGAGAGGACGCCGTAGATCTCGCCGGTGTCCTCGACGACGAGGTACTCGGTGGCGGGGGTGGCGCGCAGGACGTCGAGGAGGTCCTCGCCGGCGAGTTCGGCGGAGACGCGCATGCCGTCGGTGAGGTCCTGGGCGAGGCCGCTGACGGCGACCCAGGGGCGGCGGTGTTCGGGGACGCCGACGATGGCGGCCTCGCGGACGAGGGAGAGGGGTTCGCCGTTCGCGTCGACGACGACCAGCGCGCGGGCGCCTGCCGCGTTCGCCCTGCGCAGGGCCTCGGAGAGGGGGGTGTCGGTCTCGACGGGGACGGCGCGGCGGGTGAGGTTGCGGGCGCGCAGTTGCGGGAGGTGTTCCCTGAGGCGGGCCATGCGCAGGCTGTTGCCGGCGCCGGTCCAGATGATCGCGGCGAGGATCGCGGCGAGCAGGGCGTCGGTGACGGTGTCCATGCCGACGCTGTCCTCGGCGGTGGTGCCGAGGGCGCCGGACTGGGTGAGGAGGGGGAGGCCGATGAGGACGGAGACGGCGAGGGCGCGGCCGACCCAGGCGGCGGCGATCGTGCCGCTCATGGGTTTGCCGGTGATCTTCCAGACGACGGCGCGCAGCATCCGTCCGCCGTCCAGGGGGAGGCCGGGGAGGAGGTTGAAGATCGCCACGATGAGGTTGGAGATCATCAGGCCGGCGAGGAGGACGCCGGGGACCGTGCCGGGTTCGACCGGGAGCATCGCCAGGTAGAACAGGCCGGACAGGACGAGGGAGAGCAGCGGGCCGACGAACGCGAGCCAGAATTCGCGGCCGGGGGTCTCCGCCTCCTTCTCGATCTCCGAGACGCCGCCGAAGAACTGGAGCTGGATGCGGCGGACGGGGAGTTTGAAGCGGAGGGCGGCGACCGTGTGGGCGAGTTCGTGCACGAGGACGGAGGCGTAGAACGCGACGGCGAAGAACAGGGCCACGAGGTAGCGGGCCATACCGAGGTCGGGCAGCACGCGGTCCAGCTGGCCGCCGAACACCCAGGTGATGAGCGCGGCGACGAGGAACCAGCTGGGGGCCACGTACACGGGCACCCCGAACGGCCGCCCCATCAGAATCCCGCTGCGGGGCTCCCGCGCCTTCTCCGCCTCCTTCTTCCCGGCACCCGCGCTGTGCGCGTGCGGGTGGTGGGGGTGCGGGTCGGGGGTGGTGTAGGGGCTGGCGGGAGGCGTCCCCGGGCCCGGGGGTTCCGGGGCGGGCGTTTCCTCGGGCAAGGGGGCTTTCGTGTCGACGGAAGCGGACGGCTCGGTCCCGCCCTGCTCCGCCGCTTCGCCGGAAGCACTCGACGCCGGGGTGTCCGCCGGTTCGGCGGGGAGGCGGATCTGCCGGGTCGCGTCATCGGCCGGGCGCGAGCCCTCGCCGGCGGGGTTCGAGACCGCCGGCTCGGCGGGGTGCTCGGGCTCGCGGGAGGTGCCGTCCGG
>NZ_JBTYMC010000594.1:0-1799 GCF_054880855.1 Streptomyces sp. S6
GGGCCGCCCTGCGGTCGACGAGGGGCGGGCCGAGGGCGGTGAGCGTCGCGGCCAGTCCCCGGCCGACGGCCGTGGCGCGCAGGCGGGCGTCCAGGTCGGGGAGGCGGATCGTGGCCGTGGCGGCGGTGATCGGCTTCGCCAGGAGGAGGGACAGGGCTTCGCGTTCCGCCACGTCGAGGTTCTGGAGCCGGATGGCGCCGGTCGGCTGGAGGCCGCCTCGTTCGAGGCGGGTACGGGCGGCCGTCCAGAGGCGGGTGAGGGCGGGGCGGGTGAGGAACTCGCGGGTGCGGGCGTCGAGGGGCGGGGGTTCGAGGGACGGCACGTCGAGAGGCTGGGCGTCGCCGATCGCACCTCTCACCGCGTCCGCCGCGCCGACACCGTCGTCCGCCGTACTTCCACCCCTCATACCGCCACCAGCCTCCGCTGCCGCCCGTTCCACATGTAGTGCAGCGTCGCCACCCCCCGCACATGCGGATCCCGCAGGCACTCATAGATGTGCAGGGACGGCACATCGGGCCAGTTGCCGATCAGGCGTTCGCTGGTGAGGACGAAGTCGAGGTCCAGGTCGACGAGGATGCGGCCGAGGCGGGCGTGGGTGGGTTCGTCGACCTTGGCGAAGGCGTCGTCCAGCAGGATCAGCCGGGGTGCGTGCGGGGCCGACTCCGCGAGGCTCGTGAAGTGGGCCGCCGCGGCGGCGAAGAGGACCAGGTAGGAGAGGACGCGCTGCTCGCCCTGGCTCATGCCGGTACGGCCGGACAGCTTGCGGCGGCTGGTGGGGGCCGCGTCGTTCACGACCCAGGGGACGAAGGTGAACCATCCCCGGTAGTCGAGCGCGGTGCGCAGGTGGGCCGCGTAGCCCGCGGCCGGGTCGGCCCGGCGGGCGTCCTCGATCCGGCGCTGGAGGATCTCGCGCAGCCGCTCGGACTGGTCCGGGGTGCGCAGCGCGGCGGGACCGCGCAGGAGCTCGACGGCCGCTGCGACGTCCGCCTCGACGCCGTCGGCCAGCTTCCAGTCGAGGATGACGCCGAGGCCGTGCGACGTACGGACCGTGTCGAGCGTGGCGTTGAGGGCGGCGACCAGTCGGCCCGCGGCGAGGACCTGGGTGGACAGGTGGTCGCCGAGTTCGCCGGTCAGGAAACGCTGGAAGACCTCGCGTTCGCGGTCGGTGAGGCGGCCCCGGGCGGCGGCGGCCTCGGCGGCGATCCGCAGGCCGACGCCGGCGACGTCGTGCGGGCCGTGGTCGTCCACGAGGCGGCAGAGTTTGACGCCGTCGTGCTCCTCGATCGTCGCGTCGTACCCGCCGGAGAGCTGGTCCCGCAGCGCGGTGTACTGCTTGTGGAAGGTGTTGTCCGAGACGTCGTGGCGCTCCCCGGCCAGCTCCTGGCCCACGGCGCCGACGAGGTGCCGCAGCGCCTTGACGCGTTCCCTGGCCTCGGCGTGGACCGGGTCCGGGATCCGCAGCCGGTCCTGTTCGAGGCCCGCGCCCTCCAGCACACCCGGCAGCGACAGCGTCGTCCGCAGCCGCCGTCCGCTGGTGAGCACCTCGCTCTCCTGGGCGGCGAGCGAGGCGTGCTGCTCCTTCGCCGTCTCCTCCGCGCGTACGCGCTCGTCGTGCACGTCCGCCATGTCCGCCCGCGCACGCGGGAGTTGGAGTCGCGCGGCGTCCAGGCGGCGCTGCCCGTCGGCCTCGCGGCGGAGGATCTCCGCCTCCGTGGCGCCGAGCGCCTCCTCCAGGGTGCGGACGGTGCGGCGGGCGCTCTCCCGGGCGCTCAGCGCCTCGCCGTAGTCGGCCTCGGCGT
>NZ_JBTYMC010000595.1:0-1786 GCF_054880855.1 Streptomyces sp. S6
CCGCCCAGTCGGCGCCGGTCGCGCGCAGCAGGTCGCGCGGGCCGTGCCATCTGCCGATCACGAGGTCCGCCCGGGTCGCGGTGAGGGCCTCGTCCCCGCAGTCGGGGTCGAAGTCGGGCGAGAAGCGGTCGCGTGCCATGAGGCCTGCCTCGGGGGTCGGGGACAAGAGGGGGCGGGGGAGGGGGGCCGTCGTGAGAAGCCGGCCGGGGACGTCGTCCGCCCGTGTGCCGGAAGCCTGCGGCCCGCAGCGGGTCAGAAGTCCGTCGGCAGGCCCTCGTACGCGCCTCTGTGGCCCGGGACGGCGTGGCAGGGGATCACCCGGGAGGCGTCGAGGCGGGTCGGGCGGTAGTAGTCGCTGCCTCGGTAGCGGAGCATGGGGATCAGGCCGAGGGCGAGGCCGCCGAGGCCGATGGAGACCGCCGTCACGCTCAGCCCGCCCAGGGACTGCGCGAAGACCCAGAACATGAAGAGCGCACCGCACAGCGGCCACACCCCGCCGAGCAGGAACACACTCGCGGACCTGAGCAGCACCTTCCGGTAGGCGACGACGGCGGCGAGCCCGGTGAGTCCGTAGTACAGGGCGATCTGGAGGCCGATCGCCGCGATCGCGTCGGAGAGGATCTCGCGCACCGAGCCGAGCGCGTTGGACGCGACGAGCAGCGTCAGCGCCACCGCCCCGACCACGGCGACCGCCACCCACGGCGTGTTCCAGCGCCGGTGGACCCGGCCGAGCGCGGCCGGCATCGTCCGGTCCCGGCCCATCGCGAACAGCGACCGCGTGACCTGGACGAGCGCGGTCTCCAGCGTCGCGACCGTCGACAGCATCACCGCCACGACCAGCAGCTTCCCGCCCCACCCGGGCCACACGGCCGCCCCGAGCGCCCCCAGCACGTTCGCCGCGCCGAGGTCGATCTCCTCCCGGGTCAGCACCACGTCCACGGCGACCGTGTAGACCTCGAACAGCACGAACACGACCCCGAGCCCGATCAGCCCCGCGAGCCCGGTCGTCCGGCGGCTGTCGCGCGTCTCCTCGCTGAGGTTGCTCGTGACGTCCCAGCCCCAGAAGTAGAACGCGGCGACCAGCGCCCCCGACGCGAACCCGGAGACCCCGTCGAACTGCCCGAGCCCGAACCAGGACCAGTCGAACGCCCGCGCGCTGTCCGCGTGCAGGAGGACCAGCCCGGCGAAGAGCGCGAGGATCGCCAACTCCACGCCGGTGATGACGAGTTGTGCCCGTGCGGTGAGCCGAGCGCCACCCAGTACGACGGCCAGCATCAGCAGGAACCAGCCCGCGCCGACCGCCGTCGACCAGGCCGTGCTGTCCGCCAGCCCCTCGTCGAAGAGGGAGAGCGTCAAAGAGCCGGCGGGCAGGGAACCCGCGACCATGAAGAGGGTCGCGGCGACCACCAGCGCCCAGCCGCTGAGGAAGCCGAGGAACGGGTGGAGCGTACGGCCCACCCACGCGTAGGCGGCGCCCGCGTTCGCGTCGATCCGCCCCAGATGGCTGTACGCGAGCGCGATGCCGGTCATCGGCAGCGCACAGTAGAGCAGGGCCGCCGGGCTCGCCAGGCCCACCGCCCCCACCAGGACCGCCGTCGTCGTGGCGATCGAGTACGCCGGGGCGCTGCCCGCCACGGCCATCACCGCCGTGTCGAACGTGCCGAGGACGTTCGCCTGGAGCCCTCGGCCACTGCTGTTGCTCATGGGGTGCTGCTTTCCGTCGTGCACACCGCGCGGGGGACTGCCCGGCGGCGCGTGGGGGGTGGGGGGTTGCGACGGGGGGGGG
>NZ_JBTYMC010000596.1:0-1786 GCF_054880855.1 Streptomyces sp. S6
GCCACGGCGAGCACACCGCCCCGGCCGAGCCGCTCGCCCAGCGTCAGCCGCGCGCCGAGGGCGATGAACACGGGCCCGGCGCCCAGGGTGACGACGGTCCCGACGGCGAGGCCGGTCTCGGCGACGGCCGCGAAGTACGCCGTCTGGAACACGGCCAGCGTGACGCCGTTGCCGAGGACCAGCAGCCACCACCGGGCGCGGCGCGCGGAACGGACAGGCCTGCGTCGGACCACTCGGACCGCGAGGAGCAGCGCGAGTCCGACGGCGCAGCGCCAGAAGGACAGAGCCACCGGGCTCAGGTCACTGATCCGGAAGACCAGGGTGCCGGCGGCACCGGCGGTCCCCCAGGCGATCCCGGCGACGATCAGAAAGAACAGCCCCCGCCCGACGGGCGAGAAGGGCACAGAAGGTGAAGACACGCGTTTCTCCGCAGCGGCGCACGAGGCGCGAAGAGCCGAAGCGGGCCGCCGGACGCGCCGGGGCCCCTGGACTTCGTCTGCGGGCAGCACCGTCCGCCCGCGCGCTCAGCTGCGACGCGGGACGGTCTCTCCGGAGGCCCGCCTCAGGCGGCCGGAGGCGGAAGAACGAGTGCTGAAGGCATGATCGTGACCCTATACGACGGTCTCGCGCGGGGCGGCGGCCTTTCCCGGCCCCCCGCCCGCCACCGGCTCCCCCGCCGCCTTCGCGGGCGTCGCCGACTGCGCGACGAACGCGCCGAGCAGGACGACCGCCCCGCCCGCGAGCTGCGCGACCCCCAGGTGCTCCCCGAGCAGCACCCAGGCGAGCACGGTCGCGACGACCGCCTCCGCACACGACACGACCGTCGCGACCTGCGGGGACAGCCGCCGCACGGAGACGACACCGGTCGCGTACGCCAGGACCGTCGCCACGAGGACGATCCAGCCCAGGAGCAGCCAGCCGGGGACGGCGTCGCCGTTCAGGTCGGCGGTGCGGGTGAGGACGGCCCAGTCGAGGTTCCAGGGGCGGGCGACGACGGTGAGGACGGCGGCGCCGACGAGCAGCCCGTAGGCGATGACGCCGAGGGGGTCGGGGGCGTCCGCGCCGGAGCCCCCTCGGTCGGACAGCACGAAGTAGCCGACCTGGCAGCAGGCGGCGCCGAGCGCGAGCGCCACCCCGAGCGCGTCGAACCGCATCCCGGCCCACGCCTCGACGACGCAGGCGAGCCCGCCGACGGCCAGCACGACCCCGGCCACGGCCCGCCGGCTCACCGCCCGCCGCTGCACGAACCGCACCCACCCGAGCACGAGCGCGGGTGCCAGGTATTCGAGGAGCAGCGCGACCCCGACGGGCAGCCGGGAGATCGACCCGAAGTAGAACGCCTGCACCCCGGCGACCCCGAGGAGCCCGTACCCGGCGAGCAGTCCCGGCCGTCGCCGTACGAGGTCGCGGTGGCGCCAGGCGACCGGCAGCATCACCAGCGCCGCGCACCCCACCCGCAGCCACACCACGTGCAGCGGTTCGAGCCCGCCCTCGATCAGTGGCTTCGCCGCGACCCCGGACCCGCCGAACGCCACGGCCGACACGATCGCCAGCCCCAGCCCTGCCCCATGCTGCTTCGTCACGCGGCCATGATGGCATCCCGCGACAGCACCGTCACCCCCTCAAGCTCCTGTCTCACCTCTCGAACGGCTCCTCCTCCACCCGCGCGAGCAGCTCCTCCGTGTCCACCCCCGCACGGGCCAGCACCTCCACGGCCCGGGACCGGGGCTCGGCCAGCACGGCCGCCAGCAGATCGACCCCCTGTGCCGCGCCGGCCCCCCGCCGC
>NZ_JBTYMC010000597.1:0-1783 GCF_054880855.1 Streptomyces sp. S6
GCGCAGCGCCTCCGCGTCGTACCCGGCGTCCTTCGCGGGCTCGGCGCCCAGGCCCACCGCGAGGACGAGCGGTGCCTTGAAGCCGGCCGGCGCCGGCAGCTTCGTGGTCTCGCCCTCGGCGCCGGACGCGCCGAGGGTCTCCAGGACGGCGGCGAGCTTGCCGTCGTAGGACTTGTCCACGGCTTCCGAACCCGGTGCGACGACCGGGCCCTTCGCGCCCTTGGCGACACCGATCACGATCGCGTCGGCCCGGAGGCCGGGCGCCGCGGCGGTGCTGAGAGTGAGAGCAGTCACGGTGGTGATTTCTCCGCTTCCGATGAGAGTGCTGTGGCCGAACGGGTGGGTCGACCGGGCCCGGTGGCCGACCTTAGGTCGGACCTGCGCGCACGGTCGTGCCCGGGGTCGGTCGCATCGGCGCGGCGAACCGGTGCGAGAGATCCCGGCATGAGCCTACGCGGGTGTGTGCGTTCGCTCATGCCCGCAAGTGTTCACCTGGCGGTGAAGCGTTGGCCATACCTACATCCTTGAGGTACGTCCTCACACTGTCTGGAGCCGTTCCGTTGAGACGAACCACCCTTGCTGTTCTTCCGTTGCTGCTGCTCGTGGGCTGCGGCGGTTCCTCCGGGGCGGACGAGGAAGACCCCGCCCCGCCTCCCGCGAACACCCCCTCCTCCAGCGGACGTTGGCAGCCCAGGCCCGGTGTCGGCTGGCAGTGGCAGCTCAGCGGCAAGCTCGACACGTCCGTCGACGTCCCCGTCTACGACATCGACGGCTTCGACCAGTCCAAGGCGACCGTCTCCGCCCTGCACGCCGCCGGCCGCAAAGTCATCTGCTACATCTCCACGGGCGCCTACGAGGACTGGCGTCCCGACGCCGAGAAATTCCCCAGATCCGTCATCGGCGAAAGCAACGGCTGGGACGGCGAAAGCTGGCTGGACATCCGCCGACTCGCCATCCTCGAACCCCTCATGGCCGCCCGCCTGGACATGTGCAAGTCCAAAGGCTTCGACGCCGTGGAACCCGACAACATGGACGGCTACCTCAACAGAACAGGCTTCCCCCTGACCCCCGCCGACCAACTCACCTACAACCGCCTCATCGCCAAACTGACCCACGCCCGAGGCATGTCCGTCGGCCTCAAGAACGACATGTCCCAAATCCCCCAACTCCTCAACGACTTCGACTTCGCCGTCAACGAACAGTGCGCCCAGTACAAGGAATGCGACACCCTCACCCCCTTCATCACCGCCAACAAAGCCGTCTTCCACGTGGAATACGAACTCCCGACAAACAAATTCTGCACAGATTCAAAAAAGCTGAACCTCAGCTCACTGGAGAAAAAATACGAGCTAGGAGCCTGGCGAAAATCATGCTGAGCATCAACTGCGGCTGAACCCTGGTCGCTCGCGCAGTTCCCCGCGCCCCTGAAGAACTTGGACGGCGATGAGTACTTGTCTGCGGGCCCCAAAGACAAAAGAACCACCGCACCCCCGTTCTCAGGAGCGCGACCAACTACGACAGTGCTGCACTCCGAGTCTTTTAGGGGCCGCCGGGTTGTATTGATGTGCGGCTTTCGCCGCGTGGGCGTGATCGGCCGCAACGGATCCGCGGTGCGAGTCTTTCAGGGGTGCGGGTTGTGTTGGGTGTGCTGCTGCATGGGTGTGGTCAGCCACCAGGGCGACTCTGGTGCGCAATTCGGCCTGGTGATCTCTTCTTCTCCGGCACGCTTGCGGTAACGAGTTGTGCTGGCCGAGGAGTTGGGTATGTCGTTGCAGGTGGGTGG
>NZ_JBTYMC010000598.1:0-1765 GCF_054880855.1 Streptomyces sp. S6
GGGCTTGCCGGGAAACAAGCCGTCGCTTCCGTGGTTGAGCGTCGTTGTTGTGGTATGGGGAGTCCGGAGGGGATCGAGTTTGGCCTGGCGGCGAAGTTCCAGGCGCTGTTCCCGCACTTGGATGAGCGTCAACGACGGCTGGCCATAGGAGCGGAGGCGCGGTCATTGGGCCACGGCGGCATTCGCGCCGTGGCCCGTGCCGCCGGGGTGCGCGAGGGAACAGTGTCGCGCGGGGTAGCCGAACTGGACTCCGGTGAAGCGCCGTTGGGGCGGGTCCGTCGGGCGGGCGGGGGCCGCAAGCGGGCGGTGGACCTCGATCCCGGCCTGCGACCTGCTCTGCTGGCCCTGGTGGAACCGGACATGCGCGGGGACCCGATGTCGCCGCTGCGCTGGACGCCGAAGTCGACCCGGCAGCTGGCCGCCGAGCTCACCCGGCAAGGCCACTGCGTCTCGGCGGACACCGTGGCGGCCGTGCTGCGCGAGGAGGGTTTCAGTCTCCAGGGCAACGCCAAGACCATCGAAGGCGCCCAACACCCCGACCGGGACGGACAGTTCCACTACATCAACGACCGGGCCAAGGACTTCCAGGCCGCCGGGGACCCGGTGATCAGCGTGGACACCAAGAAGAAGGAACTCGTCGGCAACTACAAGAACGCCGGCCACGAGTGGCGTCGCGAAGGCGATCCGGTCCGGGTTCGCACCCACGACTTTCCCGACGCGGACCTGGGTAAGGCGATCCCGTACGGCATCTACGACCTGGCCGCGGACGCCGGCTGGGTCAACGTCGGCACCGACCACGACACCGCCGCGTTCGCCGTCGCCTCCATCCGCCGCTGGTGGCACACGACCGGACGCGCCTCCTACCCGCACTCCCGACGCCTGCTGATCACCGCGGACGCCGGCGGTTCCAACGGCTACCGCACCCGCGCCTGGAAGTTCGAGCTGGCCGCCCTGGCCCTCGAGACCGGCCTCACTATCACCGTGTGTCACTTTCCTCCCGGTACTTCCAAATGGAACCGGATCGAGCACCGATTGTTCTCCCACATCACCATGAACTGGCGCGGCAGGCCGCTCACCAGCCACGACGTCATCGTGAACAGCATCGCCGCGACCACCACCCGCACCGGACTCACCGTCCGCGCCGAACTCGACACCACCGCCTACGAGACCGGAGTCCGGGTCAGCGACGGTCAGATGGCTGCCCTGCCCCTGGACCGTCACGACTGGCACGGCGACTGGAACTACACCCTGCGTCCCGAGGAACACCGCCGGGACGGCATCCCTCCCCTCCCGCCCCAGCTCGAGCCCGGCCCCGGCCGCGCCTGGCTGGTCCACCCAGCCCTGACCGGCATGGACCACGACCAGTGGGAAGAGCTGATCGGCAACCTGGCGAAGGCCCGCGCGGCCCAGCGAGAAGAAGACCTCCAGCAACGGCGCGGCGGGGAGCGACAGAAGACTCCCGCCGCGGGTCTCTACACCGGCCGACGTCCCGGCCTCACCCTCGTCGACCAACTCCTGGCCACCCTCCTCTATGAGCGGTTCAGGCTTCCCCAGGTCGCCATCGCCCGCTACTTCGCGGTCGCGCCCCAGACCATCAACCGACGCATCCGCAAGACCCATCAACTCCTCGACCAGATCGGGTACACCATCACCCCGGCCGAACACCGCCTCGCCACCCTGGACGACCTCGCAGACCTCGCCACACGACTCGGCATCAACCCGCCGCCAGAGATCAAAACAGCGAGTTGATAATCGGCAAGCCCTT
>NZ_JBTYMC010000599.1:0-1760 GCF_054880855.1 Streptomyces sp. S6
TCGCGCGCGGTCCGCACCCGCCTCCGGGCGCCGCCACCCGCGCCCACCCCTCCCCCAGGTGCCGTCGCGTTCCGGGTTCCACGCCGACCGGCCTCGCACCCACCCCCTCTTCAGGGCGCCGCCACCCTTCACGCCGACCGGCCTCCCCCGTTCGGCCCATCCCCGCCCGCACCCCGGCGTCCGGCACGCCATCGTCGTAAGGACGGTGAACCGGGACAGGAGGGGGCGTTCGGGATGCGGAGGGTGCGGTGGTGGTGGGTCGGGGGTGGGGGGCTGGTCGTGGTGACGGCCGTGGTCGGGATCGCCGGGGCTGTGGTGTACGCGCGGCTCGACGGGAACATCACGCCTGATGAGGCGGCTGCGGCCGAGCTTGCCCGGTTCGAGAGGGAGCGGCCGACCGCGCTCGTCAAGGGGGCGCAGAACGTGCTGCTCATCGGGTCGGACTCGCGGGCCGGGGGCGGGAACGCGGCGTACGGGAGGGACTCGGGGACCGAGCGGGCGGACAGCATGATCCTGCTGCACCTCGCGGCGGGGAGGCGGAGCGCGACGGCCGTTTCGCTGCCCCGGGATCTCATGGTCGAGATGCCGGCCTGCCTGAGGGCCGACGGGACGCGGACCACTCCCTCGCTCGCGATGCTCAACCACGCGTTCCAGGTGGGGGGTTCGGCGTGTGCGATCCGGACCGTCGAGGAGTTGACGGGGATTCGGGTCGATCATCACGTCGTCGTCGACTTCCAGGGGTTCAAGGAGATGGTGGACGCGGTGGACGGCGTCCAGGTGTGCCTCGCGAAACCCGTGGACGACCGGGCGGCGAAGCTGCGGCTGCCGGCGGGGAGGGTGACGCTGAACGGGGAGCAGGCGCTCGGGTTCGTGCGGGCGCGCAAATCGCTGGGGGACGGGAGCGACACGGACCGGATGGACCGTCAGCAGCGTTTCCTCGCGGCGCTGGTGGACAAGGTGTGGAGCAATGGCGTGCTGCTGAATCCGGTGAAGCTGTATCCCGTGCTGGACGCGGCGACTTCGTCGGTGACGGCCGATCCGGAACTCGCGGGGCTGCGCGGGATGTACGAACTCGTCCGGGGCCTGCGTGAGATTCCCACCGATCGGGTGCAATTCCTGACGGTACCGAGAGAGTCGTACATCTATAACACCAATCGTGACCAACTCGTCCAGCCCGCGGCGGGAATGCTCTTCGAGCGGCTGCGGGCGGATCTCCCCGTCACCGTCGCCTCCGCCCCGCAGTCGTACGGCCACGGTGTGCGCACGCCTCCGGCGCCCACGTACCGGGGGAGCACGGCGGTCACACAGCGATGTGAGTAAAGCAACCGCCAAGTAGCCAAGATTTAACGAACGCCAGTTCCAGGAATTGCGCCGGATTGCCCGATGTAGGCACGTGGAATTTGTCACCGCCGTCGCTTGACACCCGGACGGGCGGATAGTGTGAGCGATCCAGTGCACCCGGCCGCGAGCTCCTTCCGGGCCGTGCACCGTAGACCGAGACCTGAGCGCCTTTACGGGGGAAATGGGCGCCGCGTGGCCCCGACGGAGGATTCGGACAACCGTGGACGCGCAAGGCCGTGGGCGGGCGGACAACATCGATCCCGCAGACCAGTGGGTGCTCAACCCGAACACCGGTGAATACGAACTGCGACTGGGTAGTCCCGCAGCGCAACCGGCGGGAACGCCGGACGCCGCTTCCGTGCCCGGACCCCGCAGAGCCGCCTCGCGCGCCTCGGCCGAAGCGCCCGCGCCGGACCGGG
>NZ_JBTYMC010000600.1:0-1745 GCF_054880855.1 Streptomyces sp. S6
GTTCAACTCGGCTGCACCGGCGTGTGATTGTGTCGCTCACCGGTTCGGAAACGCGGCCGATCACCCGGAACGTGTTCGGCGGTATCCCTCGGACATGACGGACGCGGAGTGCGGAAGATTTCAAGTCCAGTGAGACGGTCGTGACGCTATGAGGTTTGTGGTGCGGGTTCCCTGCGTTTGGCCGGGTCGTTGATCCATGCCTGCTGGGGTATCCGGGGTGGTCGGGGGCGGCGGCCGAAGCGTTTGGGGTGGCGGGCGTATGCATCGGCGAGGGTGACAGCTCGCTGGTCGTGGACCTCCTCGGCGGTGCCGAAGTGCACGCTGGCGGGCGTGTGCCAGCCGATGCCCGAATGCCGGTGCTCGTGGTTGTAGTACGCGATGAACGCGTCGAACCACTCGCGGGCATGGGCCAGCGAATCGAACCGTTCGGGGTAGTCGGACATGTACTTCGTGGTCTTGAAGTGAGCCTCGCTGTAGGGGTTGTCGTTGGAGGTCTTCGGCCGCGAGTGCGACCGTGTGACGCCGAGGTCGATCAGCAGCTGCGAAACCTTCTTGGAGGTCATCGAGGTGCCGCGGTCGGCGTGCACGGTCTCGGGCACGATGCCGTTGCGGGCGATGGTCTCGCGGATCAACTCCTCGGCCCGCGCCGCTGATTCGGCTCGCTCGACAGTGTGGCCGACGACGTATCGACTGAAGATGTCGATGATGACGTAGGCGTGATACCAGACGCCCTTGACCGGTCCGGCTGCCTTGGTGATGTCCCAGGTGAACACCTGCGATGGTGCGGTGGCCACCAGCTCGGGCACCGTCTTCGCCGGATGGGTGGCCTGGCGGCGGCGTTCGCCGGACTGACCCTTTTCGCGCAGGATCCGGTACATCGTGGAGACCGAGCAGTGGTAGCGCCCGGCATCCAGCTCGCGGGCCCAGATCTGTGCGGGCGGCAGCTCGGCGTACTCGACGCTGTTCATCAACTCCAGTACCGCAGCCCGTTCTTCTGCCGTCAGGGCCGAGGGCTGGACGTACGGCGAGCGGAGCCTGCGCGGCGGCGCCGGACGCAGCCGGCGGTAGTGGGTGGCCCTGGAGCGGCCGGTCAGACGGCACGCGGCCGTGATGCCCAGCCTGCCCGCGACGCCGGTGAACGCGTCGTCGACCACCGGGTCGGCGGCAGCCTTCAGTCCGCGCCCTCGGAGATCATTTCCAAGAGCGCGGAAGCTTTTCCCATTACCTCCAACGCGGCCTTGTTCCGGGCCAGTTCCTTCTCCAGCCGTTCCACCTGGCGGCGCAGCTTCTCGTTCTCGGCCTCGGCGGCGGATTTCTTCGGCCGGGCCGGGCTGGTGCGCTTGTCGACCAGCTTCTCCAGGGCCCCGGCATCCCGCGCGGCCCGCCATTCCTTGACGTGCGAGTGGTACAGGCGCTCGCGGCGCAGGACCGCGCCCTTCTCGTTCTTGGGCGCGGCGTCGTACTCGGCCACGATCCGCAGCTTGTACTCGGGACTGAAGGAACGGCGCTTGGGTCGGGGAGCCGGATCGGACTCGGCGGGGGTGGTGCTGGTCATGAGGGGGTGATTCTCCTGTCGTGCCCTCTCAGGCTAACCCGACGAAGCGGGGCGTCTCACCCAAGGCTGACAGAGAGGGGTGGACCGTGGCCCGGCCGCTGCTGCCCGTGCCGGGCTGGCTGCGCGGCCGGGGCGGACAGCCGGAGGCGTACTGCCACCGGGCCATACTCGACGCGATCCGCTACCTGGT
>NZ_JBTYMC010000601.1:0-1737 GCF_054880855.1 Streptomyces sp. S6
CGACGCATCACGAACTCAGGACACTAGAAGATCACTGAAAATCTTGCTGTGGGGGTGGTTCCCGCCGGTGGCGGGGGCGCCCTCCGTGCTTCATGGTGTGGCCGGGGTCAGGGCCCACGTGCCGTCGTTGGAGGGTTCGAGGCCGAGGTTGATGAGTCGGCGCAGGTTGAGGGCGGCGGCTCGGTTGCGGAGCCAGGTGTCGTTTTTGAGGGTGCCGAGGTAGCGGAGTCTGCGGTTGCCTTTGGCGGTCAGCCAGGCGATGCCGCGTTCGACAGGTGGCCGCCAGCGGCGGTAGGTGTCCTTCCAGACGGGGTCGGCGGCCTGGGCGCGGGCGTCGGCCAGGCGCCGGTGCTGGGGATGGACCCGCAGGACGCGGCCGGTCTTGGAGGTGGTGCAGCGTTCGCGCAGTGGGCATCCGGTGCACAGCGTCTTGAACTGGGCCTGACGGAACCCTCCCTTCAGGGGCTTGCCGAGCGGGAGGGTGTGCTCTGCCGGGCAGGTGACCTGGCTGGTCTCGGTGTCGATGTGGAAGTCGGCGCTGGTGAAGCCGCCGGGGACCGCCATCCGAAGCGGCGGCGGTTTGAGGACCGCGTCGTGGCCGGCCTGTTCCAGGTGTTCGCGCAGGCCGGCGGTGCCGTAGGCGGAATCGCCGAGCACCTCGACCGGTTCGGTCTCGTCTGCCAGGAGGTCCTCGGCGACTTTCGCCTCGTGGTTGGCGAGCCCGCTGCCGGGGGTCAGGGCGACCCCGGTGAACAGGCCGGTCTCCGGCTCCACGGCAGCGTGGCCCTTGAAGCCCTCCTGGTGGCGGGTGCGGTTCTTGTGGATGTGTCTGGCCTCGGGGTCCACGGTGGAGACCACCCGGTCAGGGGCGGTGCCGCGGGTGATGCGCCAGCGGCCGTCGCGGCCGTCGGAGTCCTCGGCGGGCTCGACGTCCTGGCCGGCGACCAGTGCCAGCAGGCCGACCGCGTTCGCCGCCCGCTCGCCCAGCTCCTGCCCGGGCAGACGGCCCAGCAGGTTGAGCGCGTCGCTCACCAGGGCGTCGACCAGCTCGGCGCGGGCCTGCTCATCGTCCCAGGCGATCCTCGGCTTGCCCGCATCGGCGTAGTCGTGCGCGGCTGAGTACGTGGCGGCGACCTGGCCGGCGCCGGGCACCTCGCGGATCACCCGGCGGATGGCCGAGATCAGCTGGGTGACCGTGTCCTGGGTGGCCACCGCGTCGTCGAATACCGTGGAGTCCAGCGCGCGGCGCCGCTTCCCCCGCAGAATGCCAGTGGCCGCCACGACCTCCTTGACCCGGGTGAAGATCCTCCCTGGATCCGAGGACCGCTGCAGGCGGCGCCGGAAGTAGGTCAGCAGCGAGGGGTCGAACGCCGTGTCGTACAGGCCCAGCCCGCACGCCGCCTTCCACCGCAGATCACACCGCAGCTCCAGCACGGTCTCCACGTCCGAGGTCCCGAACAGGCTCTGCAGCACCACCGTCGCCGCCAGCACCTGCGGCGGCAGCGACGGCCGACCGTTGGCCGAGGGGTACATGTCCGCGAAAATCTCCGGCGGCAGCAGCCGCTCGCGGTGCTCGGCCAAGAACGCGAACACACTCCCCGCCGGGATCAGCTCCCGGCAGGTCTCCCACACATCCGGCCCGACCGTCTCCCCGGCCCATTCCCCCTGCACACACAACAGTCTGGCCCCGCGTCAGCACCCGCGGGGCCAGAACCGAAGATTTTCAGTGATCTTCTA
>NZ_JBTYMC010000602.1:0-1734 GCF_054880855.1 Streptomyces sp. S6
CCAGGTGCTGGGCGGCCAGCCCGCGGACCCGCAGCGGAGCCTCGCTGCGCAGGGCGAGGCCGGCCAGCTCGGCGGCCTCCGCGACGTCACCCCGGTAGAGACTCACCAGTGACCGTCTGACCTGCGCGTACGTCGCCAGCACCGGGTCCGCTCCGGCGTCGGCGAGGCGCACGGAGTGGTCCGTCCACCAGATCGCGGCGTCGTCGTCACCGCTCTCCTGGGCCATCCAGCCGGCGTACTCCGCGTACCGGGCGGCAAGGCGCAGCAGGGACTGCCGGTCCCGGGCGGCGGCGCGGACCGCGAGCTGCTCCAGGACATGGGTCTGCGCGATGAGCGGTGGCAGCACACTCACCGGACCGGACGCCTGGCCGAGCCTGCGGTACTGGTCGAACAGCATGCGGGAGGCGTCCAGAACCGTGTCGGCCCCGCCCTGTGCCGCAGCCGGTGCCCCCGGATGCAGGGTGAGGACGGACGCGGCCCCGGCGGCGATCAGGCCCCGCCGCGACACGGGCTGGAACGAACTCGGGCCGTCCTTGCTCAGTCGCATCAACCACACCTCGTCGTCGTTGCCGGGACAGGGCACGGACGGCCCTGTGCGCTGGTGCGGAACGAGCGCCGCGAGCACCCCGTCCGCCTTCAGCTCGCTGTCGCACAGCCGGGCCAGCTCGGGCGTCGGGGGCATCAGCCCTCGTTCGACCTTGCTGAGATAGCCCTTGCTGTAGTGCACCCGCAGTCCGAGCTGTTGCAGGGACCAGTGGGCCGCGAGCCGCCTCGCGCGCAGCTCCTGCCCGAAGTCCCGGGTTTCTTCCAGCACATCGACCTCCGTCGCTCACCGGCCACCGGCCGACGAGCGCCGCGCTTCAGCCTGCGGCAGCCGTCCGGGGCCCAACAAGGCGGAACGGGCGTTTCCCGTTTCCTCTCCGTGGAGCGAAACCGGCCGGGGCGGACGTGTCGAGAAAGCGGTTTCGGACAGGGCCGCCGAGTGGCGGAGATCCGGTCTGGCCGGCGTTGTCAGTGCGGTTTGGTATCTATGAGGGTGTGAGCAGCGTGGACGGGTCGGGGAGTGGGGGCGGGGTGGGGGCTGAGCAGTTGGCTCTGGTCAGGGAGGGGATCAAGAAGGGGGAGCGGGCTAAGCCGGGGACGTGGCGGGGGGCCGAGCTGGCGGGGGAGTTGCCGGTGGCTCGGGTGTTGGTGGACAAGGGGGTGCTGCATCTTGATCGGTTGTTCGACTATGCGGTGCCTGCTGAGTTGGACGAGGTGGCGCGGCCGGGGGTGCGGGTGCGGGTGCGGTTCGGGGCGGGGCGGGGGAAGGTGCGGGACGGGCGGCGGGAGGGGGGCGGGCTCATCGACGGGTTTTTGATCGAGCGGGTGGCTCGGTCCGAGTACTCCGGGCCGTTGGCCGCTCTCGCCCAGGTCGTTTCGCCCGAGGTGGTGCTCGGGCCCGAGTTGCTGGCGTTGGCTCGGGGGGTCGCGGACCGGTACGCCGGGAGTCTCGCCGATGTGCTTCAGCTCGCCGTGCCGCCGCGGAGCGCGCGGGCCGAGAAGAAGGCCTCGCCCGAACCGTCGGCGCCGCCCCCGATGCCTTCGGCGGGGTCGTGGGAGCGGTACGAGTCCGGGGCGGCGTTCGTCGAGGCGCTGGGGCGGGGCGGGGCGCCCCGGGCCGTGTGGAACGCGCTGCCGGGGGACGGGTGGAGCGAGGAGGTGGCCCGGCCCGTGGGGGCGACGCTCGCATCG
>NZ_JBTYMC010000603.1:0-1730 GCF_054880855.1 Streptomyces sp. S6
GTTCATGCGGACGGCGAGCAGCACCGCCAGCGCCCCGACCCCGGCGAGCAGCGCGAGCGGGACGACGTGCCGCACCTCCCCCGCGACCGGCGACTCCACGGCGAGCAGCACCACGAGCCCGACGGCGGCGAGCGCGAGCTGTCCGGCGACGCGTTCCCAGAACACGGCCCGCACGCCGCGCCCCACGTCGCCCTCGCTCTGTCCGTGCCGGACGGCCCGGTGGACGTCGCCGAGGATCCCGCCGGGCAGCGCGGCGTTGAGGAACAGGGCCCGGTAGTAGTCGCCGACGGCGGCGCCGAGCGGCAGCCGGATCTTCAGCCCGCGCGCCACGAGCGCCCAGCGCCACGCGCTGAACACGGTCGTCACCCCGCCGATCGCGAGGGCGAGCAGCAGCGCCGGGGTGTCGATCCGCCGCAGCCCGTCGAGGAAGACCCCGGTGCCCATCCGCCACAGCAGCACGCCGATGATGGCGACCCCGGCGAGCGTCCCGAAGTGCGTCTGCAACGCCCGCACCCAGGTCCGCCGCCCGGCCCGAGCACCGCCGGCACCTTCGCCGACGTCGTCCGCGTCGTCCCCCCGCGACAAAACCTCCACGCCCTGCCGCGAGTTCACGCATCCGGCGTCGGACGGCCGCCCCGCAGCGGCGGCCACCCCCTCCGGCGGTTCCGGGACGGCACGCCCCGCCCCACCCGCCCCGACACCCCCCGGACCCTCGGTCATCAGGCGCTCCCCACCGGCCGTGCGAGCGCCAGCAGATCCGTGTGGTGGACGGTGACCCGGAGTTCCCCGGCGGCAGCGGCGGCGAGCCGCGTCTCCAGATACCCCGATGCACGATCCGCCAGTTCGGGCCGTTCCTCCACGGCGGCCCCCACCCACCCGCGCAGCCACTGGGCGGTCAGCGCGGCCTCGGCCTCTCCGAGCCGCCAGGCGCTGTCGTGCAGCTTCACGGTGGCGCCCCGCGCCTCGAACGCCTCGGCGGCGACGTCGACCGCGTCGGGCCCGAGCAGTCCGTCACGCCGCTGGTGGTCGTTGAAGGCGTCCTGGAGCTCCGCGTCCAGCGGGTCCTCGTCGGACAGTTCGACCCGTCCGGCGACGGACAGGGTGAGCAGCGCCGGGCACCCGGCTCCCACGCACGCGTCGACGAGCGCGTCGATCTCCTCGCGGGTCAGCACGTCGAGGAGGGCGGAGGCCGTCACCAGCGAGGCGCCGTTCAGGGCGTCCGGCGTCAACCGCGCCACGTCGCCGCGCCGCGTCTCGACCGTCACCCGGCTCCCGTCGGCGGCGGCCTTCGGTGAGGCGACGGCCGCGAAGTGCAGCAGGTAGGGGTCCCGGTCGTGCAGGATCCAGTGCTGGGCGCCGTCGAGGCGGGGGGCGAGCCAGCGGCCCATGGAGCCGGTGCCGCAGCCGAGGTCGTGGACGACGATCCCGGCCTTGCCGCGCGGCAGGTTCGCGAGGCGTATCCGCAGCGGGTCGAGGAGGTCGAGGGCGCGGGCGTTCGCGTCGGCGGGTTCGCGCAGCTGGAGCCATTCGGGGGCGTAGCGGGGCGGGTCGTCGGGGCCGCTCTCGCGCAGTCGTACGGTGGCGCGTTCGGCGACGGGTCCGGCGCCGGGGATGACGTCCGTGCTGCTCATGCCGCCCTCCAGGATTCTCGGGGAAGCCGGCTGAGGACGCCGGCGAGGCTCTTCGCGGTGGCCGCCCAGCCGCCCAGGGCGGCGCGTCGGCCGCGCGCG
>NZ_JBTYMC010000604.1:0-1726 GCF_054880855.1 Streptomyces sp. S6
GGGCTGCTGGTTCCAGCCGGCGCCCTGGGCGGCGTACGGCTGGTGCGGGGCGGCGGCCTGCTGGGCCACCGGCTGCTGGACGGCCGTCAGGTTCAGGCGGGGGCCGTCCGTGGCGTTGCCGAGGTTGACGACGCTGCCGGGGGCCAGGTCGGTCCGCTGGATCCGCTGCCCCTGCACGTAGCTGCCGTTCGTGCTGCCGTGGTCCTCGATGACCCAGCTACGGCCGTCGAAGCTGACCGTGGCGTGCCGCCAGGAGACCCTGGCGTCGTCGAACACGACGTCCCCCTGAGGGTCGCGTCCGAGTGTGTATGCCCTGGACGGATCGAGCGTCCAGGTACGTCCGTTTGTTTCGAGTACGAGTTCAGGCACTCCGAGCCCCACTGATTTGTCCCCCGATATGCCCCTCATCCAGAGGGAGTGTAGGGATGTCGAACATCGGGGGGAACTATTTCAGGAGCGGCCCTCTGACCGAAAGTCGGGCCTTGCCGGGGGTGGTCAAAAGATGTTCGGGAGTTGTCGCGGGGTTGTTCGGGGGTTGTGAAGACGGCTCCTACGCGCCCTCGTCGACGCCGTTGACGGGGCGGAAACCCACCCTGAGAGTGGTAAACGCACGCGAGGGGGACAGACGCGGCGGATCGGGGGGTCTGCGATGAGTGGGGGAAGCGTAGGACGAACGACGTACGGGCGGGGCGCGCTCTGGAGGGACGTGCTGCTGACCGCGATCGCCGCCGTGAGCTGGGCGTTGATCGGGATGGCGGGGACGGCGGCGCTCGGGCTGCATCTGCTGCGGGCCGATTCCGCCGGGTCGCTCGGGCCGATGACGGCGGCTGTGGTGGCGCTCGGGGCGGGTGGTTCCGTGTCGCCCTCCGGGGACGTGTCCGCGTTCGGCCTGACGGGCGCACAGGCCGCCGGCGCCATCGAAATCGCGCCACTCGGCGTCGGACTGACCGGCGCGCTCCTTCTGTCCTGGTTCTTCTTACGGTCCTTGCGGACGGCGGGAGTTGTCGTCCCGCTCGGTGAACTCCTGCTGCGTGCGGGGGCGGTGGCCGGGCTGTTCGTCGCGATGCTGGGCGGGCTGGCCTGGGCCGGACACGATGTGATCACGATCGACGGGGGCGCGCTCCACAGCCCGGACAAGCTGAACATCCCGGGCATCGGGGACGTCGGCGGGCTACTGCCGGGCCGGATCGGGAACCTCATCGAGGCGAAGGCCGCCGTCGGGTTCACCGTCGACACCGGGCCCACGCTGCTCGGCGGGCTCGGCTGGTGCCTGGGCGTCCTGCTGATCGCCCTGCTCGCCTCCCGCCGCACACCGCTCCCCCTGAACTGGGGGATCGTGCACCGGGCGGTGCGGCCCGCCGTGTCCGCCGTGGTGTCCGTGCTGCTCGTCGCCGTCGCGGCGGGGTGGGCGGCGGCTGCCTTCGCGGCGATCAGGGACGACCATCCGGCCCGGATCTTCGGCGCCGCGCTCCTCGGGGCTCCCAACGGGGTCTGGGTCGGCGTCGACCTCGGGCTGTTCGTGCCGTTCGACGGGCGGTCGAGCGGTGTCCTCACGTACGTCCTGCCGGACCCGGTGGACCGGCTGCTCGCCTCCGGGAAGCCGGCCTCCGTCACGCTCGGGCACCTCGCGGAACTCAGCGGGAAGGTGTGGCTGCTGGGGGTGGCGGCGGCGCTGACGGCGCTGCTCGCGGGGGTGTTCGCGGCGGTGCGGACGCCGGTCGCCGCC
>NZ_JBTYMC010000605.1:0-1707 GCF_054880855.1 Streptomyces sp. S6
CCCGCTGGCGACGGCTGGAACGCGCGACCGGCTTCGGCGGCCCGCGGAGCTGGCGCCGCGCCGCGTGACTTTTTCGCGGCGCGTGCGGCCGCCTCGATGTCAGCGGACTTTTCATTCGCCTGACATTTCTTGTGATTCCTCTGGAGCGGAGCCGCTTGAACCGGTTTCAGAGTCTCCGGAATGATGATGGCAGACGTTGTATTTATTTCCGTCGCGGGTACGTCAGGGGATAAGCATGGACACTTCGGTGGTCGTTGTCGGAGCCGGGCCCGCAGGGCTCATGCTCGCCGGGGAACTGCGTCTCGCGGGAATTGACGTGACGGTGCTGGAAATCCTGCCACAGTGCACCGGAGAATCCCGGGGAGTAGGTCTGGCCACCCGCACCATGGAGATATTCGACCAACGCGGGCTGCTGCGCCGCCTCGGTACGTACGAGACGAGCGACATGGGCCACTTCGGCGGCCTGCCCCTCGACATCGGGGTGCTCGGCGCCGCCCACCAGGCGGCCCGCACCGTACCTCAGTCGGTCACTGAGGCGGCCCTGGAGTCCTGGGCGACCGAACTCGGCGCTGACATCCGCCGCGGGCACACCTTCCTCTCCTTACGCGAAAGTGGGGAGTCGGTCACCGTACGGGTGCGCGGCGCAGCCGGCGAGGAGGAGATCGAGACCCGTTATCTCGTCGGTTGCGACGGCGGCCGCAGTACCGTGCGCAAGACGGCTAGATTCGACTTCCCCGGCACCGCCGCGACCACGGAGATGCTGCTCGCCGACATCCGAGGCGTCGACCTGGAGCCCCGCATGACGGGCCAGCAGGTCGGCGGCGGCTTCGTGATGGTCGCCAAGCTCCCCGGCGGAATCCACCGGATCATCGTCGGCGAGCGCGGCATCCCCACGCAGCGGCGCACCGCCCCGCCCGCCTTCGCGGAGGTCGCCGATCACTGGAAGCGGCTCACCGGGATCGACATCTCGCACGCCGAACCCGTCTGGGTCAGCGCGTTCGGCGACGCCACCCGCCAGGTGACGGAGTACCGTCGCGGACGCGTCCTGCTCGCCGGGGACGCCGCGCACGTGCACCTGCCCGCAGGCGGACAGGGCATGAACACCAGCGTCCAGGACTCCTTCAACCTCGGCTGGAAGCTGGCCGCCGTCCTCAAGGGCGACGCTCCCGCGTCACTGCTCGACACCTACCACTCCGAACGCCACGAGGTCGGCCGCCGAATGCTGGCCAACACCCAGGCCCAGAGCCTGCTCGTCCTCGGCGGCGCCGAGGTGCAGCCGCTGCGCGACGTGCTCTCCAAGCTCATCCCGTACCCCGAGGTGGCACGGCACCTCGCCGCCAAGGTCAGCGGCCTGGACATCCACTACGACGTCGGCCCCGGCACCCACCCGCTCCTCGGCCGCCGCATGCCCCACCTGCCCCTGGCCGTCGGCACTCGGACCACCAGCAGCACCGAGCTGCTGCGGACCGGCCGCGGCGTGCTGCTCGACCTCGCCGACAACGCCGTACTGCGCCGCCGCGCCGACGGCTGGCGCGCCCGCGTCGACATCGTGACCGCCACCCCCGATGCCCTGCCCGACGACAGCCCGCTGGCCGGCACCAGTGCCGTCCTGCTGCGCCCGGACGGCCATGTCGCCTGGGTCGCCCCCGGCAGCCACCACGGCGTGAGCACCGCACTGCACCGCTGGTTCGGCCCGGCGACCGCCCG
>NZ_JBTYMC010000606.1:0-1693 GCF_054880855.1 Streptomyces sp. S6
CGGCGGCGCCGTAGGACGCGCGGCGCGCGGGATCGGCGGCGAGGGCGGCGACGGCGTCGCGCACGGCGTCGCCGTCACCTGCCGGGAAGAGGATGCCGGTGCGCCCGTCGGCGACCAGGTCGAGCGGGCCGCCGGCGGCGGGCGCGACGACCGGGACACCGCTGGCCATGGCTTCCTGGACGGTCTGGCAGAACGTCTCGAAGGGCCCGGTGTGCGCGAAGACGTCGAGGGAGGCGAAGATCCGGGCGAGTTCGTCGCCGGTGCGGCGGCCGAGGAAGACGGCGCCGGGGAGCTGTTCGGCGAGCGCGGGCCGGCTGGGTCCGTCGCCCACGACGACGAGTCTGACGCCGGGAAGGCCGCAGACGCCGGAGAGCAGTTCGATCTGCTTCTCGGGGGCGAGCCGGCCGACGTAGCCGACGACCGTCTCCCCGTTCGGCGCGATCTCGCGGCGTATCGCGTCGTCGCGGAGGTCGGGACGGAACCGTACCGTGTCGACGCCGCGCGGCCAGAGCTTCACGCGGGGCACTCCGTGGGCGGAGAGGTCGTGCAGGGAGGCGCTGGAGGGCGCGAGGGTGAGGTCGGCGGCGGAGTGGACGGAGCGGATACGGCGCCAGGCGGCGGTCTCTCCGGCGCCCATGTAGGTGCGGGCGTATCCGGCGAGGTCGGTCTGGTAGACGGCGACGGCGGGGACGCCGAACTTGGCGGCGGCGGCCATGCCGCGCACGCCGAGGACGAAGGGGCTGGCCAGGTGGACGACGTCGGGGCGGTGCTCGACGATCGTCGCGGCGAGGCGCCGGCTGGGGAGGGCGACGCGGACCTGGGGGTAGCCGGGGAGCGGAAGGGAGGGTACGTGGACGACGGGGCAGGGCGCCGAGGCGTCCGGCCGGTGTCCCGGCGCGGGGGCCGGGGCGACGACGACGGGGGCGTGACCGCGATCTACGAGGTGCCGGGCGGTCTGGAGCGCGCAGTGGGCCACGCCGTTCACGTCGGGGGGAAAGGATTCGGTCACGATGACGACACGCATACGGGTGTTGTCTCCGCGCCGAACGTGAACGCGTCAAAGTGGATCTTTCCGAACGACAAACGGCGCATGAGCGTTGAGCTGCGCACCCGGGCAGGTCAGACGGTGTCCATGTCCGTCTGACCCGAGGGTCGTCGGCCGTTCACCCGGCGAACGGAAGGGGGCCCGTTCCGATCACGTCAGGGAGCCTGTTCCGGTCAGAAACGATCACGCGGATGCGGTCACATGGCAGCCGCGTCCGGGCCGATCCGGCTGCGTACGGCCGTCTGGACCTCCGCCTCCTCGGCGGGGTCGGCGGCGAGCCTGCGCAATCGCTCCACCACGCGCGTGTCACCGGTCTCGGCGTGCCGGGCGGCGACCTCTCTGGTGGTCTCCTCGCAGTCCCAGAGGCATTCGACGGCGAAGCCGGTGGCGAAGGAGGGGTCGGTGGCGGCGAGGGCCTGGGCGCAGTGGCCGCGCAGATGGGAGGAGGCCGTCTCCCGGTAGATGTGCCGCAGGACGGGGGCGGCGCAGACGATGCCGAGGCGTCCGGTGCCGTCGACGAGGGGCCACAGGGTGGACGCGTCGCAGCCCTCGCCTCGGACGGCCTCGCGCAGGGCGCCGAGGACGAGGTCGCTGTCGCGGGTGGCTCCCCGGCAGGCCAGGACGCGGCCGGCGGCCGCGCCGAGCGCG
>NZ_JBTYMC010000607.1:0-1671 GCF_054880855.1 Streptomyces sp. S6
GCCCGGCAAGCCGCCCGAGGCCGCCTCACCGCCCGCGAACGCCTCGCCCGCCTCCTGGACCAGGGCTCCTTCACCGAGACCGGCGCCCTGGTCCGCGCCCGGGGCGACGACACGGACACCGCCTACGGCGACGGCGTCGTCACCGGCACCGGGACCATCGACGGGCGGCAGGTGTGCGTGTTCGCGCAGGACGCCACCGTCCACGGCGGCAGCATGGGCGAGGCGTGCGGGGAGAAGGTCGTCCGCACGATGGACCTGGCGCTCAGCCTCGGCTGCCCCGTCATCGGCCTCGACGACTCCGGCGGAGCCCGCATCCAGGAAGGCGTGGCCTCGCTCGCCCTCTACGCGGAACTGGCCCGCCGCAACGTCCGGGCGTCCGGCGTGATCCCGCAGATCTCCGTGATCATGGGCCCCTGCGCGGGCGGCGCCGCCTACTCGCCCGCCCTCACCGACTTCGTCGTCATGGTCGACGGCACCTCCCACATGTTCGTCACCGGACCCGACGTCATCGAGGCCGTGACGGGGGAGCGGACCACACCGGAGGAACTGGGCGGCGCCCGGACCAGCAACACGGGCAACGGCAACGCGCACTTCCTCGCCGAGGACGAGGACGACGCCCTCGACGTCGTCCGGGTCCTGCTCTCCTACCTGCCGGCCAACAACCGGGAGGACCCGCCCGAGTACGGCTGCCCGGCGCGTCCGTCCGACAGGCCGCGGCTGGACGGGATCGTGCCCGACCGGCCCGGCGCCGCGTACGACATGCGGGAGATCCTGCGGGAGGTCGTCGACGACGGTGAACTCCTGCCGGTGCACGAGCTGTTCGCGCCGAACATCCTGTGCGCGCTGGCCCGGATCGAGGGGCGCTCCGTCGGGGTCGTCGCGAACCAGCCGCTGCACGGCGCGGGCGCCCTCGACATCGACGCGTCGGAGAAGGCCGCGCGGTTCGTGCGGTTCTGCGACGCGTTCGGGATCCCCCTGGTGACCTTCGCGGACGTCCCCGGCTACCTGTCCGGGGTACGGCAGGAACAGGGCGGGATCATCCGGCGCGGCGCGAAACTCCTGTACGCCTACGCCGAGGCCACCGTCCCCAAGGTGACTGTCGTGGTGCGCAAGGCGTACGGCGGCGGATACGCCGTCATGGGCTCCAAGCACCTCGGCGCCGACGTCAACCTCGCCTGGCCCACCGCCCGCATCGCCGTCATGGGCGCCGAGGGCGCCGTCAGCGTCCTGCACCGCAGGGAACTCGCCGCGGCGGCGGCCGACGGCGAGGAACGCGCGGCCCTCCTGCGGGCGAAGCTCGTCGCCGAGTACGAGACGGCCTGGGCGAACCCCTACACGGCCGCCGCACGCGGCTACGTCGACGCGGTCATCGCCCCCGCCACCACCCGCGCCCACCTCGCCGGGGCCCTGCGCACCCTGCGCACGAAACGCGCCGCTCTCCCCGACCGGCGGCACGGCAACATCCCGCTCTGACCCCGCTGCCCCCTCTGGCGACCGCGCACCGGACACCCCCGTGACGTGAGGAGTTCCCCCATGCCCGCCCCCGGCACCCTCCCCGAGCTCCTCGCACACTGGGCCGGCCGCACCCCCGCCCGGCCGGCGTTCACCTTCGCCGACCACACCACCCCGGGCCCGCGCGCCACCCACCGCACCCTCACCTGGCACCGCCTC
>NZ_JBTYMC010000608.1:0-1668 GCF_054880855.1 Streptomyces sp. S6
GCGGCTTCGGCAGGCGGAGCCGGCGCACCTGGAGGGAACGCATGAGCGCGTACGGCACGGCGCCCTTGTGGGACTCCTCCGGGAAGCGCTCCGTGAGCTGCTTCGGCGCTGGCGCAGCAGGTGAGCCTGGAGCGGGGCGGGCCCCGGCAGTTGCTGCTGTGGTCCGAGCGGTGGCGGGCGACGGTGCTGTCCGCGCCGCCCACCCGGCCGCCCGCAGACGCGGCCCTCCTGAGCGGTCTGACGGCCTTCCGCGTCATCGCCGACCAGGCGGAGCAGGCCCGCATCTCCGGGCGCCCCCTGCCCGCCCTGGAGCGCGAGCAGCGGCGTCTGGAGAGTGAGATCCGCTCCCGGACCCTGCACATCCGGGGCGAGTCCCCCGGCGGCGGTCACCGCTTCGAGGTGGGGCGGCTCCTGGAGCGCCTGGAGGGCGGACGGCTCGTCGAACTCGCCGTGCTGGACGGGCAGGTGCAGGTGCTGCTCGTCGGGGGCGGCCGAGTGCGCCGGTTCACGGGCGGGCTCCTCGCCGACGCGGAGCGCGAGGCCGAGCACGTCCAGGCGGCCCTGCGCAGGCTCGCCCACCCCGGCGCGGAGGGGCGGCTGCCGCTCGTCGAGGAGATGGGCCGCCGCCTCCAGGAGCTGCTGCTCGGCCCGGCCGCCGAGCACCTGGGCGACGGGCCTGTGGTGGTCGTGCCGCCCGCGCGCCTGCACCGGGTGCCGTGGGCGCTGCTGCCCGCGCTGCGTGAACGGGTGCTGAGCGTGTCGCCGTCGGCGAGCAGTTGGCTGCGGGCCAAGGAGACCCTGCCGCCGTCGAGCGGGCGGCACGTCCTCGTGCGCGGTCCCGGTCTCGCGTCGGGCGGCGCGGAGGTGCCGGAGGTCGCGGGGCGGTACGGGCGTCCCGTCGTCCTGGAGCACGACGAGGCGCGCGTGCCCCGCGTGCTCACGGAACTGGACGGGGCGGCGCTCGCGCACATCGCCGCGCACGGCACGTTCCGCGCGGACAGCCCGCTGTTCTCCGCGCTGCGGATGGCCGACGGGCCGCTCATCGTCCACGACTTCGAACGCCTCGACCGCAGCCCCCACCGGATCATCCTCTCCAGCTGCGACACCGCCCGCCTCGCCTCCGTCGGCGCCGACGAACTCCTCGGCCTCGTCACCGCCCTGCTGCCGCTCGGCACGGCCGGCGTCCTCGCCAGCAGCGCGCCCGTCAACGACGCCGCCGTCGTCCCGCTGATGCTGGCCCTCCACAAGAGCCTCGCCGGCGGGCGGACCCTCGCGGAGGCCCTGCGGGACGCGCGCGGAGCGGTGCCGGGGGACGCGCTGCATCAGGCGACGGGGTGGGCGTTCACGGCGTTCGGGGCGGCGTGAGTGCCGGGCCGTCTCCTGGTCACGCCGGTTGTTCCACCAGCCCCGGCAGGGCGCCCCGGTCGCCGGCTCCGAGGCGGGCGTAGGCACTGTAGAGGTGGTTGCCGACCGTGCGGACCGACAGGGTGAGGCGTTCGGCGATCTGGCGGTTGCTGAGGCCGGCCGCCGCGAGGGTGACGATCTGGCGCTGGCGGGCGGTGAGTTCGTCGAGGGCCAGGTCGGCCGCCGCGAGGGTGACGATCTGGCGCTGGCGGGCGGTGAGTTCGTCGAGGGCCAGGCCCGACAGGGCGGGTGTGCCGGGGTCCT
>NZ_JBTYMC010000609.1:0-1665 GCF_054880855.1 Streptomyces sp. S6
GCACGCGCGCGTGGAGCGTCTGCTGGCCGGCGCGACCGAGTCGCAGGCCCGCCGCGTCGTCGAGACGATGGCCCTGACCCTCCAGGCGTCCCTCCTCGTCCGGCACGCCCCGCCCGCCGTCGCCGACGCGTTCTGCGCGAGCCGCCTCGACGGCGACTGGGGGCACTCCTTCGGCACACTCCCCGACTCCGCCGACGTCACCGCGATCCTCGAACGGGCGCTGCCCGAACGCCTCTGACGTCCCGTTTCCCGGACGTCACCCTGCGTTGTCAGTGGCGTGGTGCAGACTCGTGATCAGTCGGGGATTCTGACGCACCGTCCGGGGGAGGACCAGGTGTTCACGGGGATCGACGAGGTCGACTGGGCCTCACTGCACCACGCGCACGGCAGCGCCGGGGACGTCCCCGGTCTGCTGCGGTCGCTGGCCTCCGAGCGGGCCGCTGTCCGGGAGGCGGCGCTCGACGCGCTGTACGGGAGGCTGCACCACCGGGGCGCCGTCCGCGACTCGACGCCCGCCGCCGTCCCGTTCCTGCTCGCCGTCGCGGCGCGGGAGGAGGTGCGGGACCGCGCGGGGGTGGTGGAGCTGCTGGTGAGCATCGGGAGCGAGGAGGACGGCCCCGGCGAGGCCGCCGTCCGCGCGGGCGCCGAGGTGTTCGCCGCGCTGACCCTCGACCCCGATCCGGACGTCCGCCGGGTGGCCGTCGGCGCGACCGTCCGGTTCCTGGACGACCCCGCGCGCGTCCTGCCGCTCCTGAGCCGGCGGCTCCGCTTCGAACGGGACGACGACGCGCTGATCGCCGTCACCGAAGCCACCGGCGTCTTCGTCCGGCGCCACCCGGCGCACGCGCCCGAGGCGATCGCCCTCCTCACCACCCACCTCCCCTCCCCCAACCCCCCGGTCCTGCGCCTGGCCGTCCTGGGCCAGCTCGCCGCGCACGCGCCGGACCGGCTCCCGCCCGACTTGGTCCCCCTCACCGCACAGCTCCTCGACGAACGCCACAACACGCGTGCGTGGACCCCGCCGGGAGCCGAGGAGACCCTCACCGGCCGCCTGCACCGGCTGCGCCCCTCCGACGAACAGGGCACCCGCCTGCTGCGCACCCTCCACACCGCCCTCGCCGACGACGTCCCCACCCGCACGGCCCTCCTCCTCGCCCAGTTGCGCCTCCCCTCCCCCGTCGACCGCTGCAACGGCGTCCTGCTCGCCGCCGGGTTGATCCGCGAGTGGCGCGGGGACCACAC
Source organism: Streptomyces sp. S6 (assembly GCF_054880855.1). Classification (NCBI taxonomy): domain Bacteria; kingdom Bacillati; phylum Actinomycetota; class Actinomycetes; order Kitasatosporales; family Streptomycetaceae; genus Streptomyces; species Streptomyces sp. S6. Next base: position 1,243 of record NZ_JBTYMC010000609.1, read on the forward strand.
GGCCCTCGTCTCCCTGATCGGGGAGCAACTCTCCTGCGGGGAGGAGCGGTTGCGGGATGCGGCGGTGTCCGTGCTCGGGGAGTTGTCCGCAGTGGCGGCGCCTGCCGCGGACCGGCTGCACGGGCTGGTCTCGGGGAAGCCCGAGGGATGGGTGGAGCGGTGGCGGGCCGCGCGGCCCGAAAGGGTGGCGGCGAGCGACGTCAGCGGCTCAGCCGACCCGGGCGAGGAGGTCGGGGGCGGTGGGGCCGTGGCGCTCGGTGGCGCCCTGCTCGCGCTGGCGCGCTGCGGCGATGCGCGGGCGGTGGAGATGCTGGCGGAGGTGCTGGACGGGAGGGAGCTGCCTCGTCATGCCGCCTCCGTGGTGCCCCGCTTGGGCGCGGCGGCCGGTTCGCTGGTGCCCGCGCTGCGGCGGCACCTGAGGGC
>NZ_JBTYMC010000610.1:0-1657 GCF_054880855.1 Streptomyces sp. S6
CTCGCCGCCTCCGCCGACGGCCCGCCCACCCCGGAGGCCCTCCTCGACGGCGTCATCGCGCTCGTTCCCCGCAGCGCCGTCTCCGCAGGGCTGCGGCGTGCCCGCGACATGCTCGACTACTCCGACGCGAGCACCGTCGCCGCCGTCCTCGGCTGCGGTCGGCGCACCACCGCCCACGACACTGTCCCGTTCGCCCTCTGGTCGGCCGCCCGCTCGCTCGGCGACTTCGAGTCGGCGTTCTGGACGACGGCCCAGGTCGGCGGGGACGTGGACACGACGTGCGCGATCGTGGGCGGTGTGGTCGCGGCGGGGAGCGCGGGGGCGCCGCCGGCGGAGTGGGCGAGGCGCACGGAGGCGTTTCCCGGGTGGCTGTCACTGGGGTCGTGAGGTGGGTGGCTGTTGCTGGGGCGTGAGTTTGGGCGGGTGCCTGTCTAACGGGGGTGTGGGCCCGGGGCCCGGTGTCGAACCCCTAAGCCCAGTTGTCCGGTGCCGGATTCGTGAGCCCGGGTGTGTGCCGCCGGATTCGTGAGGTCGGCTTCTCATTGCCGTTCACTTCACGTGTGCGACCGCAGGCGAGCGGGACGAGGTCTCGCCGCCCGCCGTTTCCCTTCGCGGGACCGGCGAGCGGGGAGCGGTGAACCCCGTTTCCCGCGAGGCCCGTTCCGATGCGTCCGCGAACGACTCCCGCCGGCCCTCTCAGCCGCAGGGCCGGGGTGTCGGGCATCGACCCCGGCGGCGTAGGCTAAGACCGCCATGCCGTACGAACCACCCACTCACACCGTCGAGCGCTCTCTTCGCGCGACGACCGGAGCGAAGGTCATTGCCGGTGTCGACGAGGTGGGCCGGGGAGCCTGGGCCGGTCCCGTCACCGTCTGCGCGGCGGTCACCGGACTGCGTCGGCCCCCCGAGGGCCTCACCGACTCCAAACTCCTCACCCTCAAGCGCCGCACCGCGCTCGCCGCGGAGCTCCAGGGGTGGGTGACGTCGTACGCCCTGGGCCACGCGTCGCCCGAGGAGATCGACGAGAAGGGCATGACCGCGGCCCTGCGACTCGCCGCGGTGCGTGCCCTGGAAGCCCTGCCGGTCCGGCCCGACGCCGTCATCCTCGACGGCAAGCACGACTACCTCGGCTCGCCCTGGCGGGTCCGTACCGTCATCAAGGGCGACCAGTCGTGCGTGGCCGTCGCGGCGGCTTCGGTGATCGCCAAGGTCCAGCGCGACAAAATGATGGCCGAACTGGGCCTGGACCATGCAGACTTCGGTTTCGCGGACAACGCCGGGTATCCGTCACCCGTGCACAAGGCCGCGCTGGAGGAGCGGGGGCCCACCCCGTACCACCGGCTCTCGTGGGCCTATCTGGACGGGCTGCCCCAGTGGCGGCACCTGAAGAAGGCCCGCAGTTGGGCGGAGACAAGCGCGCCGGAGATCGAGGGCCAGCTCGGCTTCGATTTCTGACGTCCCCGCTCGCACCGATGTCCCACCCCCTGGCGCGCGTCGCACCAGTGTTTGATAAAAATCAGCTCATGCCTCTCATTCCCGAGGAGCCTCAGATTCACGAGAGTGCCCAGGGTCCCCGCGTCACTCCGGCCGGCGGCCGCAGCGCGCAGACCCCTCGTCCCGTACCCGGCCCCCGTCCCGCGGCACCGCCGCGCCCCGG